>JBBSVF010000092.1:0-10621 GCA_038233745.1 Gemmatimonadales bacterium | reverse complement strand
CGCTCGCGAAAGGCGCGATAGCTCGCGTCGTCCCGCACGAGCGTGCCCAGCGCCGCCCGATCAAGCGACGCGATCTCCTGACGCGTGGCCTGGATGCGATCCTCCTCGAGCGGATGGGAGGCGAAGAAAGCCTCGATGCGCTGGGGCGAGGTGCGTCGCTCCTCGATGAGCCGCTCGAACAGCACCGGAATACCCGTCGGGTCGATCCCCGCTCTCACCACGTTCACCACCGCCTCGGAATCTGCCTCGGCTTCGTCATGCCGGCTGTAGCGCGCGAAGTACGCGGCACCGCCCACCTGAATGGCCGCCTGCGCCACCCCGCTTTCGCAGATTCGCGTGAGCGTGCAGACGAGCCCTACGCCGACGTTCGCCTTGGTCGCCTTCTCCATCTGGTGAACGGAATGCCGCCGCACTACATGTCCGATCTCGTGTCCCAGCGCGCCAGCAAGTTCGTCGAGCGCTTGCGCGCGCTCGATGAGCCCACGGTTCACATAGATGAAGCCACCGGGAAGTGCGAAGGCATTCACCTCCTTGCTGTCCACCACGAAGAACTGCCAGTCCAGGTCGGAGCGCGAGGTCCGGTGCGCGATATCGCTCCCGAGCGCCTGCACGTACTGGACGACGACCGGGTCGCTCACGAGCGGAAGTTGCTGATTGATCTGCTGCGCGTTCTGTTCGCCGATCGCGCGCTCCTGATCGGGGCTCACGGCGCAGGCGCTCGCGAGCAGCGCGAGGGTGATCGAGGTGCGTGCAGCGCGGCGATGTGGAATCACGGGAGACGTCAGGGTTGCGGGGCGCCAGCGAGCAACGCGTCGGAGACGCGTTCGCGCTGGTGCTCGTTGCGGCTGAACAGGATGCCCAGCACGTTGTCGTTCGCGATCGCGGTAGCTTCACCGCGCATTCCCACCTCGCGCGTGGGCGGGATGAACTTCGCCGTGTCGAGTGTGGCGGCTGCGCGCGCGCGGGCGACGCTGTCGGCGAACACGTAGATGGCGAGGCCATTGTTGCCAACGGTCCAGAGCTCCGGCGTCACCGGCAGCGTTGGAAGGTTGTCCATCGACTTTACCGGCTGCGGTGCGAGCCCCGAGCGCTCCAGGCCGGCCTTCACGAGGCAGGACGACCAGTGACCGGTGCGCTGACAGAGCGGCCGCGTGCCACCTGCCGCGACCGGCGCGGATGCGGCGGCGCTGTGCGCGGTGTCCGGGAACTTTGCCGCGGGTGACCCGCAGCTCGCCGCCATCGTGAGTACCGCCAGGGCAGCCGCTCCACGCGTCACCATCCGCGCCCCTCTCGCAATGCGGTCACGTGGGCCACGTGATGACGCCCGTGCCAGGAGTAGATCCCCAGCATCGCATCAAGCGTCATGGGGCCGTTGTCCGGATGACGCACCGTCCGGGCGAAGTCGGCGTCCGGCGTCGCGCGGGGCAGTGACACGAGGCGCGCGTGAAGCAGTTCGACCAGGTCGAGCGAGATCGCGACCGGCATCGTGAGCGCGTCGTGCAACTCCGCCCACGCGGCCTCGGCGTACGGCTTCACTGGCGGGTCGGTCTCCGTGAGCGCCAGCCGGAAGCGGATGTAGGCATTCATGTGGCTGTCCGCCACGTGATGCACGAGTTGCCGCACCGTCCACCCACCCGGCCGATACGGCGTGTCGAGCTGCGCGTCGTCCAGGCCGGCCACGGCAGCACGAAGCTCGCCCGGCAGCGCGGCGATGGCGTCGATCGCTGCTCGGCGCTCGTCGAGGCCGAGAGACGCGGCCCGCTGTGCGCGGCCGATGGGGTAGCGGGGGTCGGAGATGGGAGGGGTCGTCATGGCTGTCTGGTGGCTGGGATTCCGCAGAAGTTGCGCCAGCTACCGATGCGCCAGTGAACGCCGTGGCGCAAGGACTCCCGCACTTCCGTGGCAATCGGTACGTTGTGGGTGTGACCAGTGAATATCCGCGACATGGCTGAGAAAAAGCGTCGCCCCGCGAAGAAGCGTGCGCCGAGCAAGTCGCCGTATTTCCTGCAGCCAGGGAAGCAGGGGGCGGTGATCGTCCTGCGTCGCCCTGCCGGTAACCGGATCGATGCCACGACCTGTGGCACGATGACCAGTCGCGCTCAGGCGCTCGCGCTCGTCAAGCAGCTCGAGCGGGCCGAGAGCGTGGTGAAGGATCTGTTCCTGGAGGCCACGGACGACGGCATCGAAGCGCTGGAAGCGGTGCTGGAGGCATGTCGGGTGTCCGTGACGCGCCGCGGTGAGGGTGCACCAGAGGGCGCGGAGCGCGGCGCGACTGGCGGTTCCGGTGTGAAGCGGCGCGGGCGTCGCCGTCGAGGAGCGCCGCGAGGGGCGCGCCCGGAGCAGGCGTCGCCAGAGGGATCGCCCGCCGCCACCGATGGCCAGTCGCCGGCGAGTGACGCCGCGGTGGACGCCAGCTGACCGTCCGCCAGCTCACGCGCGTCTACCCGGCGCGCGATGGTGCGCCTCTGATCGACCGGGTGGACGACACGATCTTTGCGCGCCGCTACTTCGGGTACTGCCTGGCGTGCACCTTCTGCGGTGATGCGTGCTGCCAGTACGGGGTCGACGTCACATTCGCCGAGCGCGACCGGATCCTGGCGCACGCCGACGTGATAGAGGGAGAGACGGGGATTACGCGCGATCGCTGGTTTACCGGCGAGGTGGTGATCGATCCCGACTATGCAGGCGGTGGGGCGACGCGAACCCGAGTGGAGCACGGAGGCTGTGTGTTTCTGCAGCGTGAGGCGCGCGGATGCGCGCTCCATGCGATTGCTCTTCGACGCGGATGGGATTACCACACCGTGAAGCCCATCGTGAGCACGCTGTTCCCGGTGACCTTCGGCGACGGGGTGCTGTGCAGCTCGGAGGAGCTCATCGACGGCTCCCTGGTGTGCGCAGGCGACGGCCCCTCGGCTTACGGAATGGCGCGTGGAGAGCTGGAGTGGTATTTCGGCGCGGAGTTCGTGACGGAGCTCGACGGTCTCGAGGCGCTGGTTGCGTCTGCCTAGTCGGCGGCAGCGCCTTCGCTGACGGTCGCCTCGATGGCACGGGCCTGCTGGTCGCCACGGATGCGCGCGAGAAAGGCTTCGGGGCCGGCGCCGTCGTCGAGCGCACGCAGGGCCAGGAGCGCTGCGTCGCGCGTGAGGTCGACGCCGGCAGGAAAGCCGTCGGGGTCCACCCCCACGCGGGTGAACTCCGCGAGCAGCTCGCTGAAGTCGTTCTTGTCGGTCACGAGGGCAAAACGCGCAAGATTGCTGCCACACTGTCCCCTTGGTGCTGCGATGGATCACCCCGTGATCCGGGAGTCCGTCACGATCCGCAGGCCTGTCGCTCGCCTGCGGATCGGACGGCGTGTTCGCTACGGACGCGCTGTGCCCGGCGCGGAGCTCCAGATGTTATTGGAGCGGTCGATGTCGATCAGGCGCATGTCCGGATCGAGCTCGATTCGCGTGAGCGTCTTGCCGGTGAAGGTGTACGTCCGGAAGTAACGCGTGGTGTTGGTGCTCCACACTTCGGCCGGATAATCGTAGTTGGCTGTCGAGCCGTCGCTGAAGGTGAAGCGCGCATGCACCGGCAACACGCCGCGGGCGCGATTGCCGTACGCCACGGTCGCCGTCTGCGTCCCATTGGCCTGCTGGGTCATCACCGTATCGATCGCCTGGTCGAAGTGCGGATTCTCGACGAACCATTCGCGCCAGAACCAGTCCAGCCTGCGCCCGCCCACATCTTCCATGGTGCGATAGAAGTCGGTGGGGGTGGGATGCTTGTATGCCCAGCGCTGGATGTAGGTGCGGAAGGCGTCGTCGAAAGCCGCGGGGCCCATGATCTCCTCCCGCAGCAGGTTCAGCCCCACGCTCGGCTTCACATACGCGGCCAAGCCGAGCAGGCGGGGATTGATGCGGTCCGGCATGACATCGATGGGGACGTCGACATTGGCCTGCATCGCGCCCTCCACGTACTTCCGTTCGCCGAGAGCGCGAGCAGCCTGATCGCCCTTTTCGGGATAGCGGCGGCCTTCGCTGAAGGTATTGATGAAGGTGTTGAAGCCTTCGTCCTGCCACATGTGCACACGCTCGTTGGAGCCCACGATCATCGGGAACCAGTTATGCCCGATCTCGTGTGTGATCACGTTGAAGAGGTCGTACTTGTCGTCGCTGTGCGCTTCCATGACGATCATCGGGTATTCCATTCCGCTGATCGGCCCTTCCACAGCGCTCATCTGCGGCCACGGATACCGGAACCAGCGGTCGGAGTACTCCTGGATGGACATGCGAGTCTGGTCGGCGGCGTCGGCCCACGGGTCCACCGCGGTGGGGCGATAGAACGCCTGCGCCAGGATGCCCTCCCACGAACTTGCGTCCCAGATGTATTCGGGAGTGGCCGCCCAGGCGACATCGCGCACGTTCTTGGCCGAGAACTTCCACGTCATCATGCCGGTGGAGCGGGGGCGAGCGGCGCCGGAGCGGATTTCGTCGAGGGTGACGATATGCACGGGGGTGGCGGACTTCGCCGCCTGCGCCAGGCGAGCGATCACGGTGGGGGTGAGAACGTCCCGCGGGTTGGTGAGCGAACCTGTGCTGGCCACCGTATAGCCGGCGGGGATGGTGATGTCGATCGTGTAATCCCCGTATTCCAGATAGAACTCACCCTGCCCGAGGTACGGCTCGGTGTTCCAGCCGCGCAGGTCGTCGTACACGTTCACGCGGGGATACCACTGCGCCAGCTCGTACAGCATTCCCTCGCGGCCCATGCGGTCGGCGCCATGTTCGGGGATGAGGAAGTGCCAGGCGACGTCGAGTATTGCGGTCTGCTTCGGCGCCAGGGGCTGCGCGAGGTCGACCTTCATCACCGTCTCGTTCGGGCGCGGCTTGAGCGTGACAGACCGGCCATTCACCACCTGATCGAAGTGCTCGATTACATCACCGCCTTCGAAACCGCGCGCGCCGAAGCGGGAGTCCTCGGGGAAGATGTACGAGTTGAGCGAACGGGCCTTGAAGGCGTTCTGCTCCACCTGCATCCAGATGAAGCGCAGGGTATCGGGCGAGTTGTTGGTGTAGCGCAGGCGCAGCGATCCGCGCAGGGTCTTGGCGCCGGTATCGAGCGTGGCTTTGATCGCGTAGTCGGCGTGGTTCTGCCAGTAGCGTGCGCCGGGAGCGCCGGAGCCGGTGCGCAGTTCGTTGGGCGCGCGGAGCACGAGTGGCGCGAAGAGTGAGGTGTCGCCCACGCCGACGCGATCGTAGGTGATGCCGTTGATGATCGGGGGGCCCTGGATCTGGTTACCGCGCTGGGCCAGCGCTGGAGTGGCGGCTGCGAGCAGGGCGCCGATGAGGGCTAGGTATCTGGGGTGGGGCATGGGGTGCTGGATTGGGTGAGAGAGTGGTACCCGGGGGAGGGTAGTAGGGTTTCGTTACGGGGCAAGCGTGCGGATTTCGGACGGGGGGGATCGCGGTTGGGCATGGGAGCTCTCGGCTGTCAGCTCTCGGCCGCAAGTGTTCCACGGCGCCGGGGGGGATCGCGGTTGGGCTGGGGAGCTCTCGGCTGTCGGATGTCAGCCGGCAGTGTTCAACGGCGACGGGTGCGGGATTGTCAGGTGCCTCAGAGCTGTTGGTACTGAATGACGAGCGAAAAGTGCCTGGCCGGAATTTCATGTTTGAGCGGTGGGCGCTGCTGCAGGCGACAGGAGCTGCAGATTCTTCGCTGCGCTCAGGGTGACGGGTCGTCCTGAGCCGCAGGCGAAGGACCTGCATTGGCCGTTACGGCAGCACGCGCGCCGCGCTCCACACGATGAAAGCTCGCGTCGCCGTCAAAAGACTGTAAACCGACAGCTGACAGCCGAGAACTCCTCAACGCTGCACAAGCCCGTACCGTCCCTGTTCAGTGGCTGTAAACCGACAGCCGACAGCCGAGAGCTCCTCGGCCCCGCACAAGCCCGTAACGTCGCCGTGAGAACACTGTAAACCGACAGCTGACAGCCGAGAGCTCCTCAGCCCAACACCAATCCATCCCGTCCACCCTAGCGAAGCATCGCCTTCGCAATCGTGTTGAGCTGCATATTACTCGTCCCCTCGTATATCGCCCCGATCTTCGCGTCCCGGTAGAACTTCTCCGCCGGATAATCGGACGTATACCCGTACCCCCCGAACAGCTCCAGCGACACCGACGTCACCCGCTCCGCCACCTGACTCGAGAACAGCTTCGCCATCGCCCCTTCCATCGCGATGTCTTCCCCAGCGTCCTTGAGTCGCGCCGCGTTGTAGACCATCAGCCGCGCCGCCTCCGTCTCCGTGCGCGCCTGCGCAAGCTGGAACTGGATCCCCTGGAATTCCGACAACGCCTTGCCGAACTGCTGCCGCTCTTTCAGGTAGGCTGTCGCCGCGGCCAGTGCACCCTGGCTCACCCCGATCATCTGCGCCCCAATCCCGATGCGACCCTCGTTCAGCGTCTCGATCGCCACCTTGTAGCCCTGACCCACCGGGCCCAGCACATTCTCCGCCGGCACTTCCACGTTATCCAGGATCAGCTCCGTGGTACTCGACGCGCGAATGCCCAGCTTGTCTTCCTTCTTGCCCACCGAGAACCCCGCGAAGTCGCGCTCGACGATGAACGCCGTGATCCCGCGATAGCCCGCCTCGGGATTGGCATTCGCGAACACGATGAACACCCCCGCCTCGGCGCCATTCGTGATCCACATCTTGCGGCCGTTCAGCACCCAGCCGTCGCCGCGCTGCTCTGCACGTGTGGTCATGCCGAAGGCGTCGGAGCCGGAGCCCGGCTCGCTGAGGGCATACGCGCCAACCGTGTCGCTCGTGAGACGCGGGAGATACTTCGCCTTGAGCGAGTCGCTCCCGTAGCGGTTGATCGGATAATTCACAAGCGTGTTCTGCACGTCGATCAGGATCGCGGCTGCCGCGTCGATCTTGCTCACTTCTTCCACGGCGAGCGCCACCATCATGAGCGAGCCGCCCGCGCCGCCATGCGACTCGGGCACCTCGATCCCCATCAGCCCCATCTCGAAGTACTGCCGGATGAGTTCCGGATCGATCTTCCCTGCCTTCTCCATGCTCGACACGCGCGGTGTCACCTCCTGCGCGGCGAAGCCGGCAACGGCGTCGCGGAAGGCGAGTTCGTCTTCGCTCAGTTGCGTGAGTGCGGGGCGGGCGCTGGCGTCGGACATGGTGTGCTAGTGCGAGTGGGAGGAAGCAGGAATGCCGGCGACGTCCAGCACGCGCGTGGCGCCGCGATCCACCGGATGGCAGCGGCACGCATCGCCGCAGGCGCGATCATTCTGCGACGAATGCCAGCAGTGCGCGGCGTCTGACGTCGACAGCGGATTGACCACGGGCAGACCCGCGCGCCCCAGGATGATCGCCGCGAGGCCTTCGTGCACGCCGAATGCGTCGGTCACACGGATCTCCACGTCGGCAAACTCTGCGGCGGCCGCAGCGACCATGCGCGGAATGTCCGCGGTGGAGTGCTTGCCTGGTGAGAGCATGTACGGGAAGACAATCACGTCGGTGGCGCCCGCAGTCACACACGCGCGGAGGCCGGCCGCAATCGACGGTTCAGCCAGCTCCATGTGCGCGTACCGTACGATTACCGCGGAACCGGCCATTGCCTGCACGAGATTCGTCATGCAGTCCATCATCTCGTTCGCGGTATCGCGACGCGAACCGTGGTCGATCAGGAGAATGGCTTTCATGTGCGAAAGCTAACAAGGCGCCGCCGCCGCCGGGGCCCTCGTGCACTCGGACCCGTGGTCGCCCACCACTCTTACCCGCGCGGCCTCGGTGCTGCACCTTCCGTGAGTCCAGCCGCCACAGCCAGCCTGCATGTATTCCGCCTGTCTCTTCTGCAGCAGCGACCTCGGGAGTAACGAGGTCATCGAGCAATGCCCAATCGGTCGACGCCTCGCCTTCGACGCCCATCGCGGACGACTCTGGGTGGTGTGCCGCTCATGCCAGCGCTGGAACCTCACGCCCTTCGAGGAGCGCTGGGAGGCGATCGAGGATTCCGAACGCCGCTTCCGAGCGACGACGCAGCGCTTCTCCACCGATCACATCGGGCTCGCACGTCTGTCGGAAGGCCTGGAACTCGTGCGCATCGGCGATCCGATGCGCCCGGAAATGGCCGCATGGCGCTACGGCGATTCGTTCGGCCGCCGCCGCCAGCGCAGAATACTCGCGGCTGGCGCGGCACTGGGTGCAGGGGCGCTGTTGGTAGGCGGAGGACTGTACGCGGGCACGGCGCTCTTCCTCATGATCCAACCGATCGGCCGTCTCGAACGCTGGGTTCGCAGCGGGGCGCCGATCGGCTCCATCGGTCGCGTTCGTGATGCGCGCAATCGATGGGTGAAGGTGAAGGCCGCCGATCTCAAACTCTCGCAGATCGGGATTGACGACGCGGGAGAGCTGAGCGTCTCGCTCGTGGCCGGAGACGAGCGTCGATTTCTCTATGGCGTGGAAGCGCGCCGCGCGCTGGGCATCCTCCTGCCGCATGTGAATCCCTTCGGCGGCACCAGCGATGACATCCGGCTCGGCGTGGCCCACCTGGAGCACGCCGGTTCAGCGGATCAGTACCTCCGGAACATTGCACGGCGTGGACAGAAGCTCACGCAGGTGGTGCGAAGCGAGCGCGTGGGGATGTTCCAGACCGAAGGCTCCCCCAAAGCGGAGAGCGGCCTGGGGCGCCTCCCCACCAGCGTCACCCTCGCGCTGGAGATGGCGCTGAACGAACAGCAGGAGCGACGCGCCATGGAAGGCGAGTTGGCCGAACTCGAAGAAGCGTGGAAGCAGGCCGAGGAGATCGCGGCGATCGCGGACTCGCTGGGCCTGCCACCCGCGATCGAGTCGGCAATCTCGTCACTGCGAAATCGGCTGCGCGGCTAACGACCGATCTGCGCGAGCAGCACCCGCACCGCTGCATCGAGCTGCGTGTCGTGCTCAGTGTACGACTCACCCATCGGCCGCACGACGAGATGATCCACCGGCCGCGGATGCAGCTCCATGTCCGTGCCGTCGGCGCCGGTAATGCGCGAGCGCGGGAGCCGCACTGAGGTCCCGTCGAACAGAGCCTGGTTCCAGGTGAAGATGATCCAGCCCGCAGTTGGTTCCCCCACCACCTGTCCAAGCTTCTGCGTGCGATATCCCTCCGTGAAATCTTCGGCGTCACTCAGCGAATGCTGATTCGTGACGAGCACCGTGGGCAGTTCCAGGGAACGCTGGCCGAGCTGGGTACGCGCTGGAGTCTTCGGATAGCCACGCGTCTGCATTCCCAGATACGGGCGACGCGAGAGCACGTCGAGCGCATACGCGTTCACGAAGCCGCCATTGTTGTTGCGCACATCCACCACCATGCCTTCGCGATCGTGCTGCTCGGCGTCCAGGTCGGCATAGAGCTGCCGAAGGGCGACGTCGCTCATGTCGATCATGTGCACGTAGCCCAGGCGTCCTCCGCTCACGCGCGCCACGTACGCGCGCCGCGACTCCACCCACGAGCGATAGAGCAGGGCCTTCTCGGCGCCAGTGCTCACGGGGCGCACGTTCACTGTGCGGGAGTCACCCGACTTCGGCGCCACGCGAAGTGTCACCTGACGGCCGGCGCGGTATGCCAGCAGTGAGTCGATGTTGGTATCGCGGCCAACGGGCGCGCCATCCACCGCGGCGATCACGTCACCGACGTTGATATTGCCCGCGAGCGCCGCCGGTCCCAGAGGAATGATTTCCGTCACGCGCAGCAGCCCATCGCGTTCGTATTCGCCGCGGTCGAAGCGCAGGCCCAGCCGCCCGGTGTAGGGGGTCTGCGCTGGTGGCCCGCCCACGCCCATGTGCGAGGCGTTCAGCTCGCCGATCATGAGTGTGAGGATACGTCGCATCTCGTCGGGTGTGCGCGCACCATCGATGCGTGGTTCGTATTCCGCGCGCATCGCATTCCAGTCGACACCGTGAAAGGCGGGATCGAAGAAGTTGTCGCGCAGATACGACCACACCTGCTGGAAGACGACGCTGCGGTCTCGCGTGAAGTCGACGTCGACCTCGGCGTTCATCGCCAGCGGTTTCACCGCGCGCGATTCAACGGTCACGACATTCGCGCGTCCGCTTTCCAGGTAGTAGACCTCCTTGCTGTCGGGCGACCAGGCGGCGGAACTCTTGAATCCAGGCGTGCTGGTAAGCTGCCTCGCCACGGGGCTGGCCGCTGTCTCATCCAGGCTCCACGTGTAGAGATTGGTCTGCCCCGCGGCGCGGCCCACGAAGAGCAGCGTCTTGCCGTCTGGGCTCACCGCCGATTCACTTGCATCCACACCCGTGGGCAGCGCGGTGGCGCGACGACGGATGTCGTCGAAGACGATGCGGGTCTGGCGACGCGCGGCGGCGGCGGCGCTGGCCGAACTGTCGGACTGCGCGGCGGTGTCGCGCGTCGCAGGGCTTGACGATGGCGGGGGCGTCGTCTGCGGACCTGGCTGCTGCGTGCGCGGCGTGAGCGGTTGCGGTGAGGTGGGTCCGAAGAGATCGCGGAACTGGTCCTCGCGGAACTTCGGCGCTCTGGGCACCAGATCCACCCGCACGACGTCGCCGTCCTCGGTGCGCTGCCCGCTCGCGAACATCAGGAAGGTGCCGTCCGGGCT
>JBBSVF010000091.1:0-10702 GCA_038233745.1 Gemmatimonadales bacterium | reverse complement strand
GCAACCAGCATCGCCCGCAGACCAGATCGTGCTCGGTGGCCATTCGTGCCCGCCGACATACCACGCAGACCGGCGGCAGGAGCAGGTCGAACAACGCCCGCGCCCCGACGCCGACTGCGCCTCGGGCCCTTGTCAGTGCAGCGCTTGCCACATCGCACGCCGATCCGGCAGCTGGCCGAACCACCGCTCGAAGGCGAGCACACCCTGTTCTATCACCATCATCTCGCCATCCGAGGCGGCATGCCCCGCCTGACGCGCAGCTCGAACGAAGGCCGTTTCAGATGCGTGGTAGATGAGATCGAACACGGCAGCGCCCGATGGCACGAGAGCGAGGTCGACCGGCAGCGAGTGTTGATCGGCCCCCACGGGGGTGGCGTTCACCACGAGATCTGCGCCAGCCAGTGCGGCAGCCGCCGTCGCGTGCACCTCCACCAGCTCACCAAAGCGCTGGGCCAGCTCCTGCGCGGCATCCATGCGCCGAGCATACAGCTGCACTCGCTGGGCGCCGCATCGTTCTGCTGCGCATATCACCGCGGCGGCGCTCCCTCCCGCACCCAGCAGTGCGACCTGTGCCCCTGCCGTTCGCTCGAGAAGGAGGGCGCGGATGGTGAGTTCAGCGCCACCGACGTCGGTGTTGTCTCCGATGAGCTGTCCGTCCTCACACCAGAAGGTGTTCACCGCGCCGCAGCGCACGGCCAGATCGGTGAGCCGGTCGCACAGCGCGGCGAAGGCTCGCTTGTGCGGCATGGTGACATTCCCCGCCGCTCCCTCCTCTCGCAGGGTGCGTACGGTGTCGGCAAGCGCCGCGGGGGGAATGTCCAGCGCCTCGTACGTCACGGGCAACCCCGCCGCGCGCAGAGCGGCGTTCTGGAACCGTGGCGAAATCACGTGGGTCGCGGGATGCGCCAGCAGCACCAGCCGGGATGGCGCGCGCTTCATGCGTCGTCGTGCGCGCGCCCTGCCACGATCCGGTCGAACAGCTGCCGGATGACGCGCTCGAGCTCGTCCGCGGTTTCGCGGTAGCTGTCGAGTGGCTGCCCGACGGGATCGGCGATCGACGGACCTCGAGGTTGACCGGCGGCGAATGCGGTGAGCAAGTGTGCCCGTGAGCCAGCGCCCAGCGAACGCGCCATGTCCAGGTGCGACTCGCTCATGGTGAGGATGAGGTCGTTGGTGGACACGAGATCCGCGGTGAGCTGACGGGCGCGATGCGACCCGAGATCCATGTGCCGCTCGATCCCCACGAGCATCGAGCCGTCGGATGCCGGTGCTCCTTCCCACGCACTCGTGCCAGCGCTGCCCACGTCGACATCCGTCAGCCCGCGCTCGATCGCCACCTTGCGTGCAATCGCCTCCGCCAGGGGGCTCCGGCAGGTGTTGCCAGTACAAACGAACAGGATCCGCATGCTCAGCTATTCCCCACGAGCGCGGGGGAGGTCTCGCGAAGGATGGCGGCCGCGACCGCGCCGGGGCGGATGACCCGCGGAACTCTCCCGGTGCAGTCCACAACCGTGGAGGGCAGCGACGGAGGGAGCGTCCCGCCATCGAGCACGCGCAGTCGGCCATCCGCAAGGGCAGCCGGCCATTGCTCCCGGATGGTGCCAGCGGAGGTTGCGGGAGGCACACCCGGACGATTCGCGCTCGTGGAGGTGATCGCGTCGCCATGCGCACGAATGAGCCGTTGCAGGCCTGCGTGCGGCGTCCACCGCACGGCGATACCACCCTCCGGCCCACGCAGCGGATCGGGCACGCGCTTCTCGCCCCCGGGCAGCACCAGCGTGAGCGGACCGGGCCAGTGCCGCGCCGCCAGTGCCGTTGCAAAGCTCGGAAGTCGCAGATCCAGGCGCTCGAGCATGTCGGCGCCCGCGATGAGGAGGAGAAAGGGCTTGCCCTTTGGCCGGCCCTTGAGCGACACAAGTGCCTGCACCGAATCGCGATCCACCGCGCCGCCGAACCCGTAGACAGTCTCGGTGGGATACGCGAGCACGCGCCGGGCCTCGAGCTGCTCCAGTGCGATGCGCAGGGCCGCTGCAACCTCCGGTTCCGACCAGAACGGAACGAGCGACTGATCGCCGATCATCGAGCCAGCACCGACAGCGCCTCCACAACAGCGAAGTCATCGGCGCGCGTCACCTTGGCAGCGCGCTCGGAACCGGCCACCACGCGAACCGGGATGCCATAGTGCTCGCAGAGCGCCGCATCGTCGGTGAGCGAGAGCCGGTCTGCGCGCGCGCGCCGATGCAGCTCCACGATGACGCGACGCTCGAAGCCCTGCGGTGTCTGCGCGCGCCACAGTGCCGCGCGATCGACGGTCTCCAGCACCATGCCATCCTCTCCTACCCGTTTGATCGTGTCGACGACGGGCACCGCGGCGATCGCGGAGACGCCCGCGCGCACGGAGTCGATCACGCGCCCGATCGTGGACTCATCCACCAGGGGACGCGCCGCATCGTGCACGAGCACGATCTCCGCCTCATCGGGAAGATCCTCGAGTCCGTTCGAGACGCTGTCACCACGCGTCCGCCCCCCGAGCGAGATCATGAGCCGATCGACATCGCATTGAAAGAGCCACGGTGGCGGATCGCCCGCGTAGCGCTGCGGGAGGACGCACACCACGCTGCACACATCCGCGCGCTGCATGAAGGTCTGCACGCTGTGCAACAGCATCGGCTTGCCGGCTACCCACCGGAACTGCTTCAGCTCGTCCCCCCCCGTGCGCGAGCCACTTCCGCCCGCCACGATGACGACGCCGACATTGCGCGGGGAATCGATCACGCGAAGATGCGTTCGAAGAGGTCAGCAATGCTGCGCGCGCCTACCGCGCGCAGCCCCTTCGGCAGGCGTGAGGGCACACCGCGCTCCGCCATGTACACCGTGGTCATTCCCAGATTCGCCGCTTCCGCAAGTCGCCGTTCCGCCTGCGACACCGGGCGGATCTCTCCTCCCAGCCCCACCTCCCCCACGAACACCGCATCGGCGGGCAGCGCGCGATCGTACACGCTCGAGGCGAGTGCGGCGGCCACGGCAAGGTCACCCGCAGGCTCCTGCACGCGCAGACCACCCACCACATTCAGGAAGACGTCGAGCGTGCCGAACGCCAGTCCCGCACGCTTGTCCAGGACGGCCAGCAGCAGCGCCAACCGGCGTCCATCATATCCCGTGGCCACCCGCTGCGGGGTGCCGAAGCCGGCCTTCGCTGCCAGTGCCTGAACCTCCAGCAGAATGGGGCGGCTGCCCTCGATGAGGGCCGTGACCGCACTCCCCGAAGCACCCGACGTTCGATCGCCGAGGAAAAGTTCGGAGGGATTTGCGATCGGCACGAGACCATCGACTGCCATGCGGAAGACGCCGATCTCGTCCACACTCCCGAACCGATTCTTGGTGGCCCGAAGCACGCGGTGATCGAGCGAGCTCTCCCCCTCGAAGTAGAGCACGGTATCCACGATGTGCTCGAGGGTCTTGGGGCCGGCGATGCCGCCGCCCTTCGTCACATGTCCCACGACGAATACCGCCGTCCCGCTTTCCTTCGCGAATCGCATGAGGCGTGCGGCGCACTCGCGCACCTGACCGACGTTCCCCGGTGCACCCTCGAGATCACTGGTGAAGACTGTCTGGATGGAGTCGACGATGAGCACGCGTGGCCGAGCGGCTCCGGCCGTCGCAAGCAATGTCTCGAGGTGCGTCTCGCTCAGCAGTCGCACCTCGCCGGAGTCGCCACCGAGCCGGTCTGCGCGGAGCTTCACCTGCAGGGCACTCTCCTCGCCGGAGGCATAGAGCGTATCGAGCCCGGCACCCTGCAGCCGCCCTGCCACCTGCAGAAGGAGTGTGGACTTGCCGATCCCGGGCTCGCCCCCCACGAGGATCATTGACCCGGGCACGATGCCGCCACCCAGCACGAAATCGAGTTCATCGATGCCCGTGCGCCAGCGCGTCGCCTCCGTACCACTCACCTCGCGAAGCCGCGGCGCAAGCGCCACGCGGCCGCCCTCGGCCAGCGCGTTCGCTCCACCGGTGCGCCGCTGCTTCGCGGCGGCTGCAGGCGCCACCGCAGCCGCTTCCTCCACCAGTGAGTTCCATGCGCTGCACACGTCGCAGCGGCCGGCCCACTTGGGGTGATCGGCGCCGCACTCCGTGCAGCGATACACTGTTCTCGCCCGGGGGCTCACCCTGCTCGCTCGGTGCGCATGACCCAAGTTAGCGAGACGATCACGCCAACGCGGATCGCTCGCATGCCGCCGTCATCCTCAGCCTGCGCGACGCGCCTCGGCAGGCGGTCCGATACGGCCCGCCTCGGTGCCACCACTCGGTGCAGGCGAACGCTGCGAGAAGTTCTCGAAGCGGGTGTAGCTCTTGTGAAAGAAGAGATTCACGAAGCCGATGGGGCCATTGCGCTGCTTGCCCACGATGATCTCCGCGCGCCCTTCGAGGGGATTGCCATCCTTGTCCACCGGTCCTTCGTAGACCTCGGGACGATAGATGAACATGATGAGGTCCGCGTCCTGCTCGATGGCGCCGGACTCGCGAAGATCGGAGAGCTGCGGGCGCTTGCTGTCACCCGTGCGCTGCTCGGGCGCACGCGAGAGCTGCGAGAGCGCAACCACCGGCACGCTCAACTCCTTCGCCAGCGCCTTCAAGCCGCGCGAAATCTGCGAGACCTCCTGCTGCCGGCTCTCGCTGTTCGACGGACCCTGCATGAGTTGCAGATAGTCCACGATGATCATGTCGAGTCCCTGGTCCGCCTTGAGCCGGCGCGCCTTGCTCCGCATTTCCAGGAGGGTGATGCCCGCGGTGTCGTCGATCCAGATGGGCGCGTTCGTGAGAATCCCCGCCGCGCGCGCGAGCCTGGGGAAATCGTCGTCACGCAACATGCCCTTGCGCAACTTCTGCGCGTCGATGCGCGCTTCGGAGGTGAGCATGCGCTGCACCAGCGATTCCTTGCTCATCTCCAGGGAGAAGAAGGCCACCTTCTTCTCCTTTTCGATGGCCGCATACTGCGCGATGTTCAGCGTGAACGCCGTCTTCCCCATCGACGGTCGCGCGGCCACGATGATCAGGTCGGAGGGCTGGAACCCCGACGTGAGGTCGTCGAGGTCCGTGAAGCCCGTGGCCACTCCCGTGACGGACTCGCCACTCGCATTGATGGCCTCGAGTCGCTCCATCGTGGGCCAGAGCAGCTCCTTGAGGCGCGAAAACCCCTCCGAGGTGCGCTGCTGCGCCACCTGGAAGATCTTCTGTTCCGCGAGATCGAGCAGCTCGTCCGCCGTCTGGCTTCCATTGAATGCCTCGCCGACAATCTCGGTGGAGACCTCGATGAGTCGCCGCAGGAGGGCCTTCTCCTTGACGATCTTCGCGTGGTACTCGACGTTCGCCGCCGTCGGAACCGCGTCCACGAGGAAGCCGATGTAGTCCTTGCCCCCTGCGCCCTCCAGGTCTCCCTTGCGGGACAGCTCGTCGGCGAGCGTGAGCGGATCCACCACGCTGCCACGCTCCGTGATGGAGATCATGGCGCGGAAAATCCGGCGGTGACGCTCCGCGTAGAACATGGAGTCGTCCACCACCTCCACCGCGCGCATCACCGCATCCTGGTCGATGAGCATCGCAGCCAGCACCGCCTGCTCCGCGTCTTCCGAATACGGCGGCCGGCGGTCGCGATACGGGTCGCGGCCGGCGGAGAGATTATTGATCGAGTATTCGGCGAGCGAGCTGGACATCTTCCCAGGTTGGACGCTTCCACGACGGATTCCGCAGGAGTGCGGCCGGGTGATAAGTGACTATCAGCGGCACCCCGTGGTAACGATGAATCTGCCCACGCAACTTCCCGATGGAAGTCTTCGTCTCAAGCAGTGTCTGCGCGGCAAAGGTCCCCAGTGCCAGGATGACCTTCGGCTGCACGAGTTCGATCTGACGCAACAGATACGGCGAGCAGACCCGCACTTCCTCGGCCGTGGGGTTTCGATTGCCGGGCGGCCGGTGCTTGAGCACGTTGGCGATGAACACGTCCGCGCGTGCCAGGCCGATGGCCCCGAGAATCTTCGTGAGCAGTGCCCCCGATGCACCCACGAAGGGCACTCCCTGTTCGTCCTCGCTCTGCCCGGGCGCCTCTCCCACCACCATCAGGTCCGCGTCTGGATTGCCCGCGCCCGGCACGGGATTGATCGCCGACTCGAACAGCGGACAGCGCCGGCACACCCGCACCAGCTCAGCGATCTCCTCCAGACTGTTCGCCGACGCGGCCGGATCCCCCGAGGGCGGCGCCTGCCCGCCAACGGTGATCCCTGCAGGCACGGCGGAAAGGTCGATCTCGGCGGGAGGGGCGCTCTCACCCGGTGGGTGGAGTTCCAGGCGCGGCGTGCGCGCCGGGGCGGGCTCGCGTGGAGGCGCGGCGTCGGGCGCACGTACCACGGTGGGCCTCACGGATTCCCCCTCCGCCCCTGCCGCCCGGAGCGTCGCCCTCCAGTCGCTTTTCGCCGCCGGCGCCGTCACCCGTGCACTGGGTGCCGCGTCGTCAGACATGGGGCGACGACCAGCGCCCACGCCACTGCTGAGATTCGCCGCCCCGAGCAGTCGCATGGCTTCTTCGACAGTCATGGAGTCCAGCACGAGCTCCTGCTCGCCCAGGTCCCGGCGTTGCTCCAGGTAGCGGATCAGCGCATCCCTAGCGTCCACGAAGCAGCTCCTCGATGCGGTCCAGCACGACATCTGCCACCTCGGACTTCGCCATGAGGGGAAGCTGCTCCACCTCGGCGCTCCCGCGCGTCAGCAGGGCGACGCGATTCGTGTCGCCCCCGAAGCCGGCGCCGTCCTCCACAGCAGAGTTCATGACGATCATGTCCAACGCCTTCCGTTCCAGCTTCGCTGCCCCGTTGGCGTGCAGATCTTCGGTTTCCAGCGCAAAGCCCACGGCCACCAGGGCCGGGCGCCGAAGCTCGAGAGTGCTCAGGAGAATGTCCGGAGTCTCGCGCAGTTCCAGCCGTCTGGCGTCTCCCGACTTCTTGAGCTTCTGCGTCGCAGGTTCGGCGGGAGTGTAGTCCGCGGGGGCGGCGCTCATGATGAGCACGTCCGCGGAGAGGAGTTCGGCGGCAACGGCGTCGCGCATGTCGGCTGTGCTCACCGCGGACACCGTTCGCACACCCGCCGGCGCGGGAACACTCAGCGGGCCGGCAATCAGCACGACGTCTGCGCCGCGGCGCCATGCGCTGGCCGCGAGTGCCACTCCCATCCGTCCGGAGCTGTGGTTGCTGATGTATCGCACCGGATCGATGTCCTCGCGCGTGGGACCGGCGGTGACCACGACACACGCGCCCCGGAGGGGTGACGGTGGCTCGAGCAGCCGTCCCACATGCGCGACGATCGTCTCCGGCTCAGGCATGCGCCCCGGTCCCACGCCTTCGCCGGCGGCCAGCATGCCCTCCTCCGGCTCCAGCACGGTGGCGCCGAGTGATTGGAGATGGGCCGCGTTGTTCCGCACCTGGGCGTGAGCCCACATGCGATCGTTCATCGCGGGCACGAACAGCACCGGCGCCGAGGTGGCCAGGAGCACAGCGGTGAGCAGATCGTCAGCCTGCCCGGTGGCGGCACGCGCGAGCAGATCCGCGGTGGCAGGAGCGATCACCACGACATCCGCCTCGCGAGCGAGGGCGATGTGATTCAGGGAACGCCCGGCGTCGAAGAGGCCCGTGTGCACCGCGCGCCCGGTGAGCGCCTCGAAGGTGACGGCGCCGATGAACTCCGTGGCGGCGCGCGTGAGCACCACGTCAACCTGGGCGCCGGCCTGCGTGAGCAACCGGGCGAGCCAGGCGCTCTTGTAACTGGCAATCCCCCCGGAGACGCCGAGCAGCACACGGCGGCCGGCGAATGGACGACGGGGCGTGTGGCTCACGGGGGAAACGTGCGGGCGCGAGGCGCCCGCCATCTCACTCGGAGACGCGACGCTTGGGCACCACGCGATAGTCGAGATCGCCGCCCGAGAGTTCCTCGAGGGAACGCGTGGTGAGCTTCTTCTCGCGCGATGCGCTGCCGCCGGGAAACTCGTTCAGCGCGCGGGCATACTTGGCAGCCACGAGCACGCCCAGGTACTTGTTGGCGGCGTGCTTGGCAATCTCGACGGGCGTGAAGACTCGCATGGGATTCAGGTTGAAGTGTTCGTGATTTCCTGCTGGAGCCGCTCGACGAGCGAACCCACCCTCGACTCCACATCGGCAACGCGCGTTCGGCGAACCGCTTCGGCGTCGATGATGGCGGAGACACTCGCGATGGCGTGCTCGAGATCGTCGTTCACCACCACATAGTCGTACGCGCCCACATTTTCCAGTTCGTGCAACGCGGAAACGAACCGGGACTCCAGTTGCGCTGCCGTCTCGGTCTTCCGGGATTTGAGCCGGTCGAGCAGTACGTCAGCGGAGGGGGGTAGAATGAAGATAGTCACGGAATCAGGAAAGGCGCGAACGAATTGCCCGGCGCCCTGCACATCGATGTCCATCATCACGTGGCGGCCCGCCCCCAGCACGCGGTCGATCTCGCGCCGCAGGGTGCCGTAGAGCCTGCCATGCACCTCCGCCGATTCGGCGAAGGCATCGCGCTCCCGCTCGGCGAGGAAGTCATGGCGGGAGAGGAAATAGTAGTCGTTCCCATGCCGCTCGCCTGGGCGAGGGTCTCTCGTGGTGCAGGAGACGGAGTAGCCCAGGTCGTCGCGCCGATCGAGCAGTGCCCGGGCGATCGTGGTCTTTCCCCCGCCACTCGGCGCACTCAAGATCACCGGAAAGGGCCTCATGCCAGGTTCTCCACCTGTTCCCGCATGCGCTCCAGCTCCTCCTTGATCGAGAGCACGTCACCCAGAATCGCTGTGTCGCTGGCCTTGCTTCCGGTGGTATTCGTCTCCCGCAGCATCTCTTGCAGCACGAAGCCAAGCCGCTTCCCGATACCGTCGGCCGGTGCCTCGTTCAGCGTGTCGCGGAAGGCGGCGACATGCGCGCGAAAACGGCTGAGCTCCTCCTGCACGTCCAGCCGATCGGCGAGGATGGCAATCTCCTGCGCCAGGCGCTGTTCGTCGACCGCGAGACCCTCGGTGAGCTCGCGCACGGCGGTCCGCAGCCGGTCCCGCTGCTCCACCAGACGCATGGGCGCGCGCTCGCCGATGCGATCCAGCGACGCCTCCACGAGCGCGAGCCGTTCCTCGAGATAGTCGGCGAGGCGACGGCCCTCGGCCGCGCGCATCTCGAGCAGCGCGCCGATCGCCCGTTCCACAATCACCAGCAGCTCGGCGCCGGCGTCAGCGGGCAGCTCCACCCGGGGCTTGGCGACGATGAGATCCGGCAGCCGCAGGACATCGCCAACCTGCACACCGGCGCTGAGACGGAACTGCTCCTCCAGCGCGCGAAGCTGCGCCACGTACGCCCCGAAGCGCTCCGCGTCGATCTGCGCCGTGGGACGCTCGTCCTCATCCTCGCGCTCGAACCGGGCGGAGAGGGTGACATGGCCGCGAATCACTCGCTGGCGAAGCAGCTCCCGCACCTCGGCCTCCCAGCGGCTCAACTGGCCGGAGAGCTTGAGAGTGGGCGTGAAGAACCGGTGGTTCACGGAGCGAACCTCCACGCTCACACGACCCCCACCCACCAGTCCGTCGGCACCGCCGAAGCCCGTCATGCTGAGTATCATGTCACGCAGCCCAGGTTATGAAGCCATAACAACATGGATCAATTCCAGAAGTCCCATCGTACGCCGTAAAACTGTGTCTGTCGCGGAAGGTTGAAGCCAGGCACCTGCGCATAACGTTCCTGCAGCAGATTCCTGAACTGATAGCTGACGACAGCGGTCTGCACGCGAATCTCCAGCTTGAACGAGATGGCACGATAGTCATCGGCAAGTCTCGAGCTACCGTCGGCGGTGGGAAAGCGCACGCTGGACCGATACTCGTGCGCCAGCGACGTGAGCAGACCGAAGTTTCCCTTCGGAAACCGGTTGAGCAGGTTGGTCTGGATGTACAGCTCCTCCCGCGTCTGATACCGGGGGCGGTAGGCACCCCCGCCATCATGCCAGACAATCGCGGACGCATCGGCGTAGAGCGCCTTCACCACTCTCCCGCGCAGCGCGGCCGTGGAGGCCGACGCAGCGCCCTCCGTCACCACGGCGCCTCGTCCGATGTAATCAGTCGTGAAGTTGCCGGGGGGCAGCAGCGTCGCGGGGCCGCGGCGCACCAGGCCTCCGATCACCCACAGATCGTACAGTCGGACACCCGCCTCGGCGCGGACACTCGTGCTGCCCGGTGTCCGGAACCGTCGGACTTCCGCGGTATCGGTGACGCGGAGCGAGTCCGGCAGGAAGGAGTTGTCAGCGCGAAGCGTTGTGCCCTGCCCTCCTTCCACGAACAGCCGGTCTATCACACTCGATCCAGTCCGGCTTGCGGTCGCGACCAGTGACACTCGGTCATGCGGGGTAAGCTGCCCCGCGAGTTCCGCGCGGGCGGGTGTGATGTACGAGCGACCGTCCACCAGCGCGCTGAGCGAAAGTGGTCCCACGGCGCTCGACGCTCGCGCGCCGAGGACATGCGATGTGCGCCCACCACCTACGCGAACACGCTCGAGCGCACTCAGGTGCACGCCGCGCGTCGTGAGCCCGCCGGTGAGCACGTACTGGCTTTCGAACGACGTCGAGTCCGGAATCGTCGTGGTATCTGTCGTTGTGGTGGGCGTGTAGAGACTGGTGG
>JBBSVF010000090.1:0-10762 GCA_038233745.1 Gemmatimonadales bacterium | reverse complement strand
TCGTCGCTCGCATTCTCGCTGCGACACCGCGCGATGAGCCGGGCGACGTATTCCGCGTCGAACAGCTCGCGGCCGGTACTCTTGGGTGGCTCGGCCGCGAAGTACGGATGGCGCAGCAGCTCCGTCACCACCGGCTCCAGCACCCTGCCTCGCCCCGCACGCTCGCCGTCACGATCGAAGCGGTCTCCCGTGAGCTCGAGCACCACTGCGTCGATCACGCGCACACCGGGCCCCGTGTCGAAGGCGCGCACACTCGCGAGATCGGCATTCGGCGGCACCACGGTCACATTGCCGATGCCCCCGATGTTCTGCAGGGCGCGCCAACTGCCCCCGCCGAACAGCAGCGCATCGGCGATGGGCACCAGGGGAGCGCCCTGCCCTCCCGCGGCCACGTCGCGTATGCGAAACCCGCTCACCACGGCGATGCCGGTGCGCTCAGCGATCACCGCGGGATCGTCGAGCTGCCAGGTGCTGTGCGGCGCCTCGTGCCAGAGCGTCTGCCCGTGCGAGCCGATTGCGCGAATGTCCGATCGCGCGACGCCGGCCTCCGCCATCACCGCAATGGCTGCTTCTGCGAGCCATCCGCCGAGATCGGCGCCGAGGCGGCAGTAATCGCGCGCCGTGCCCTCGCGCATGGCGGCGTGGAGGCGCTCGCGCTGCGCGGGCGCGTACTCATGCTGGTGCATGCCCAGGAGCTGTACGTCATACAGCACCTCACCCCTCGGCGTAAACCGGGCGACGGCAGCCGAGATGCCGTCGAGCGAGGTGCCGGACATCAGGCCCACGTACACACCGCCGCTGCGCTCGGTCACTCGACAGGCGGTGGATCGCCGCCGATTACCCGGCGGATCGCGCCACCCCCTTCGTCGATGCGGCGCGCGGCTTCCTCGGCGTCAACCGACAAGGCGTGCATGACGATCGCGAGCTTCACGCGGCCGCCCGCGCGCTCCAGGAGCACGCGAGCCTTTTCGCGCGGCACGTCACACACCTCGCTCACGATGCGCTCGCTGCGATCCACCAGCTTCACATTGGTGGCGCGCAGGTCGATCATGAGATTTCCGAAGGTCTTGCCAAGGCGGATCATGGCGCCCGTCGTGATCATGTTCAGGATCAGCTTGGTGGCGGTGCCGGCCTTGAGACGTGTGCTCCCCGTCACCACTTCAGGACCCGTGATGGCGACGATGGGAATGTCGACTACCGCCATGGTGTTGTCCGGAGGTGGCGAACACGCGACGATGGCGGTACCCGCGCCGATCTCGCGCGCGTACGTGAGCGCCATGCGTACATACGGCGTGGTGCCCGACGCGGCGATGCCGATCACCATGTCGCCGCGCCGCACGCCGCGCGCCTCGAGGTCGCGTGCTGCCTGACCCAGATCATCCTCGGCGCCTTCCTGCGCCGAGGTGAGCGCCGCTGGACCGCCGGCGATGATGCCCTGCACCATGGAAGGGTCGGTGCCGAAGGTGGGAGGGCACTCGCTGGCGTCGAGCACACCGAGCCGGCCACTGGTGCCCGCCCCCACGTAGAAGAGCCGTCCGCCGGCGCGGAAGGTGCGCTCCACGGCATCGATCGCGAGAGCGATCTGCTCGCGCTGCGTAGCCACGGCCTCGGGAACCGTTCGATCCTCGGCCAGCATCAGCTCCACGATGCCGCTGGAGTCGGCGAGATCGATGGCCTGGGTGCGAGGATTGCGGCGCTCGGTATGCCGTGGGTCCTGGACGCGCTGCATGTCACCTCGATGAGAACGACGACGGGCTGGCCGGGTATGAACTCGCCATCGGCCCTGCGTCGCGGCAAGTTACCGCACGCGCTCTTTCACAGGCAAGACAGAGGTGCACGTGCGTCGATCCGTCATTATCATCTGCTCGCTCTTCTCCTTTGGTCAGGCCGCTCAGGCGCAGATCATCCGCTCGCGCGGGATCAACAGCCAGCCCGTGGCGGCGGCCACGCTCGGAGCGGGGCTGCAGCAGGACTTCCGCCTCGTGGATGGCAGCACCGGGGCTGTGTGGCGGTTCGGCGATGCACTGCAGTTCGTCGCCGCGTTCGACCGGGTGATCTCGGGCGGGTTCTCGCTGGGCGTGAAGGGCAGCACGGCCCGAACTCCGGTGCGCGTGGAGTCGTTCACCGCCTCCGCCCTGTCCGCGGATGCCGACGCCAACGTCTCGCAGATCGCGGTGAATGCACACGCGGCGGGGACGTCGGGCTTCCACAGTGTGCTGGATCTCAGCCTGGGTGCGACACTCTTCTCCAACTTCCGCGAGCGGGCCACGGGTGCGAAAATTGGCCCATCGGGTATCGACACGGATTTCCACTTTGCGTTCGGCTACGGATTCGGCTATTCACTCAGTCCGCGCTTCGCCATCGACGTCGTCCAGGATCTCACGACGGTGCTGCACCAGAGCACGGGACTGAACGCTGGCGACAGCAGGACGTCACGCATCAACACCACGCGTCTTACGGCCCGCTTCGGGTTGGGAGGACGCTGACCATCACTCTGTGGGAGTGTTCATGAAAGCTCGTCATACGATCGTCGCCCTCGCCGCGCTGCTCGGCTGCCAACCCGCCGCGCAGATGCCGGCGCCCATGCATGGCGCCACGGATGTGGGCACGCCGCAGACACTCTCGACAGGCGCCGATTACATCCCGGCCGCTGATCGGCGCGCGATGCACTTCCCTGCAGCATGGAGTCACCCCGCGGGGCGCGCGCCGGTAATCGGCGAGCACGCGATGGTCGCCGCCGACTCGCCCCTGGGCAGTGCGGCAGGGGTGGAGATCCTGAAGGCCGGCGGCAACGCGGTCGACGCAGCAGTGGCGGTGGGCTTCGCCATGGCGGTGACATATCCCGAGGCCGGCAACATCGGCGGCGGCGGTTACATGGTGATCCACATGGCCGACGGCCGGAATGCGGCACTGGACTACCGTGAGATGGCGCCGCTGGCGGCCACGCGCAACATGTACCTGGATGCGAATGGCAAACTCACCGACCGCAGTGTCGTGGGGCCGCTGGCGTCAGGCGTGCCGGGCGCGGTCGCAGGGCTCACCGAGGCGCTGTCGAAGTACGGCACCATGACGCTGGCGCAGGTGATGGCGCCGGCGATCCGGTACGCCGAGGAGGGGATCAGTGTGGACCGGGCGCTGTCGAACTCGTTCCGGTCGAACATGCCGCTGCTCACGCAGTTCGCCGGTGGGGCGCTGCTCACGCCGGGGGGCACGCCGCTGGCGGTTGGCAGCACGTTGCGCCAGCCGGCGCTGGCCACCACGCTGCGGGCCATCGCCGCGCGTGGTCGCGATGCCTTTTACAGCGGACCCATCGCAGCGGCGTGGACCCGTGAGCTGCAGCAGCAGGGCGGCATCATCACCATGGCCGATCTCGCAGGGTACAAGGCGGTGTGGCGGGAGCCCGTGCGCAGCACGTATCGCGGATATTCGCTGTTCACCATGCCTCCCTCCAGCAGCGGCGGCGTGACCATTACGGAGACGCTGAACATCCTCGAGGGGTACGACTCGCTGCCGTCGTACGGAAGCGCGGGATGGGCGCACCTGCTGGCGAGCGCATACCAGCGTGCCTTCATCGACCGCAACGAGAAGCTCGCGGACCCCGCCTTCGTTCGCGTCCCCATCGCGCAACTCACCGACAAGGCCTACGCGACGCGCCTGCGGGCGACCATCGGTGACATGCGCGCCACACCCACGCGATCACTCCCGATGATCCGCGACGGCATGGAGACGACGCACTACTCTGTTGTGGACGCGAAGGGCAACGCGGTGGCCACCACCACCACGCTCAACAACCTGTACGGCTCCGGCGTCTATCTCACCAGCGCCGGTTTTTTCCTGAACGACGAGATGGACGATTTTGCAGCGCAGCCCGGCCAGCCGAACATGTTCGGGCTGGTGCAGGGTGAAGCGAACGCCATCCAGCCGGGAAAGCGGATGCTGAGCGCGATGTCACCCACGGTAGTGCTGGACCGCGATGGCGCCCTGCTGTTGGTGGTTGGAGCCCGTGGAGGCCCCCGTATCATCACGAGCACGTCGCAGGTGATTCTCAACGTGATCGATTACCGGATGACCCTGGCCGACGCCATGAGTGCGCCGCGCCTGCATCATCAGGCCCTGCCCGAGTCACTGGTGCTGGAGACGAACGCGCTCACACCGCCCGTGCTGGACTCGCTGCGACGCATGGGCTACGGCATCATTTCCAATCGCGCCATCGGGCTGGTGAATGCAGTAATGCGGGTGGGCACACACTACGAGGGAGTGAGCGATCCCCGCTCCTCCGGACAGCCGATCGGCTACTGACGCGGCGGGGCGGGCTGCGCGCCGCTGCTCGGGCGCGCCCCGCCCGAGTGGCGGTTCCGGCTCCACCTGGCTCGCTGCGCATCGGTAAGCCGTGTCGCAATCTCGGCGCGCGATCTGTCGAACACGGTGCTGATGCGTGGCTGCATCTGCGCACGGATGGCGCGCAGCGAAGAATCGGTGCGCTGCATCACGGAGTCGATGCCGGCGCGCTGGGGTGCAGACAGTTCGAGATCTGCGGTCATGCGGTCCAGCATCTCGCGGCGACGGCGGGCATCCTGTTCCGGCGAGCCGCGCCCCGGCCCGCCACTGCCGCTCCATCGTCGGCCTGACGGCGCCAGGCGATGATCGAGCGCGGCACCCGCGAGTCCGCTGGCGAGCACGATCGCGCCGATCACCAGCGCCGCACGCACCCTGCTTCCCATCATTCCACGACTCCGTTGCTGAGCTCCACGCTCGTGCTGGTGACGGAGCGTGCGAATGAACGGGCGACGTCAGCGGTGCTCGCCTCGCCGATCAGCTCGGCTACCGCATCCGCGGATGACGCGTACAAGGCACCCTGCGTCTGCGGCTCGGCGCCCAGCCCGAACAGCGCGATGGCGCCAGCCAGTCCCGCGGCGAGCGCCAGGGGCAGCACGAGCCGCTCCCACTGCGTGGCGTAGCTCCACCAGGGGAGACGCTGTCTCGCGTCGACCGCGCGGTTGATGCGCGCCGACAACCCCGCCCAGTCCACATCGGCCATGGGCGGATCGGCAATCACGCTGCGCAGTGCGCGCGTGAGCCGAAGATCGTGTGCCGGCTCGGGCCCGAAGGCACCCTCACCGAGTGGTCGATTGGACATCGTCATCCCTCATCCCTGAAGAAACCCGTGAGCGCGGCGCGCAACACGCGCCGTGCCTCGTGCAGATGCCAGCGAACGGTGCCCGCAGACAGCTCCAGCATGTCTCCGATCTCTGCACTCGTCATCCCGTCCACGTCGAACATTGTCACGATGGTGCGCTGCCGCTCGCTGAGGGTGGCCAGCGCTGCCGTCAACTGCTCGCGCGCTTCCCTGCGTTCCACGTGCTCGAGGGCGGATGGCGCCGTGCTCACTCCGTCGGTCTCGGGCTCTGTCTCGCGGCGGGTTCGAGACCGGCGCAGATTCGCGCCCCGATTGGAAACAATGCGCATGAGCCACGCACCGAACGGCCGTCCGACGTCGAACGAGTCGAGATACTGATGCGCGGCGATGAAGGCTTCCTGCACCAGATCCTCGGCGTCCTCACGATGCGACACGACGCGCCATGCGACATGGAAGGCCTGTCGCATGTAGAGATTCACCAGCTCGTCAAAGGCCCGTGTGTCGCCGGCGCGCACGCGCTGTACCAGCGCCGCGTCGCGGGCGAGGGTCTCGCGTCGCTCGTCCACCGGGGGTGGTCCGGAGAGGGAGTCCGGCGTCACGCGAACGAGTCTGAGCGGCGCGGCCGTCGTGTTACGCCCCCGGCGGCCGGCGCCCACCCGCTGCGCCGCGCCCCCCGTTCATGTTCTGGCGTCCGCGTCGGCGCTGCTCGTTCTCGCTCGCCTTGCGTGCGTCGTCTTCCAACTGCGTCGCGCGTGTGCGCTGCACTTCCGTGAGTGCCGCCATCACCTGGGCGTGCGACGTCGCGTTCGCCGCGCGCATGTTCGTCATCACCTCGCTCACCGATTTCCGGCGGGCGATGATGTCGGCGCGCTGCTCCACACTGAGATCGCCCGGTCCACCGGCTGGCCGCCGCGTGGGCCGCAGGGAATCCAGGCGTGCGAGAAAGGGCCGATTGATGGAATCCTGCGTCACGCGGATGCGCTCGATGGTGCCGCGCTGCGCGTCGGTGAGTTCCAGTTCGGTGCCGTGATCCAGCACGAGGTGCGCAAGCGAGGGCGGAACGCGCGCGGGGCCGTTCAGCCCCGGGTCGATTTCGGCATCCGGCGTTCCATTGGGTGAGGCACCCGACGAGGCGCAGCCGGCGACGAGGGCGGCCATGGAGAGCATCGCGAGGGCGTGTCGAAGAGACGAAATCATTCGAGGGTGTCCGGCAAGTCGTGGGGCGATCATCGGTGACATGAGCTATGCACCGGAGGCGGCGGAAGTGTTGGGCCGCCCTTAATTGGGGGAGTCCCCCGGGAAGAAAAAAACGAAGGGGTTGGCGACCCTCGCCAACCCCTTCGTCCTGTTCGTCACGCGCCGAGGCGCGAGACAGAACATCAGGACAACTTGACCTGCAGCGGGCTGTTGAGGGTGACCACGATGTCTGCGCCATCGTTCACGCAGCCCTCGTAGTTGGCCGTGCCAGCCGCCACACCGGCTCCGGCGGCCGCGCCAGTGGCGGCGCCGATCACCGTGGACTTCGTGTTCTTGCCGAGGATCTGGCCCGCGATGGCACCGATCACGGCGCCGCCGACCACTTTCTGCACATCCTTGCTCTGCGGCTGATTGCGCACGCGCGAGATATCCGCGCTGGCGACGCTCGCCGAGAGCGGATACGTATGCCCACCGAAGGTCACCGACCTGACGTCGAACTCCATCACGATCTTGTCGTTGGCGTTTTCGCTGCGCTTGAGGCTCGTGACCTGAAGCGAGACCGTGGCGCCGGCGGGGATTGCCGCGCCGTTGGACCCAGTGACCGAGTTCGCGACGGTGGCCGTGAAGCTCTGGCCCACCTGGAAGGTGTTCGTGCACACCTTGCTGTTGGAGCGCAGGCTCACGTTGGTGCCCGAGGCGATGGTGCCCACGGAGCCGCCGGCGCTGGAGCTGGCCGAGCCGCCAGGGTTCCGCGTGACTGTGTTGCCGCTGGCGGTGGTGGTGGTGCGGGGCGTGGTGCTCGTCCTGGTGGACGGGCGGCTGGTGGTGGTGGCCGGCCGGCTCGTCGTGGGGCGCGAGGTGGCGGGCGCCGGGACTGGCGTCGACGGAGCAGGCGTCGTCACGGGTGGCACGACGGCGACGTCGTTCAGCGCAGGCTGCAGTGTGGTGTCGCGATTGGCCATGGCCAGGTCGCGGTTGAGGGCCGAGTCTGCCGCGAGGGTGGTGTCGGCCTTCTTTTCGCTGACGGAGCACGCGGAGAGCGCGAGCGTTGCGCCCAGCACCAACGGTGTAGCGAGCGAGCGAATATACTTGGTCATGCGACGCCTCCAGGCATGTGATCCATTCGCGTACGTCGAGAGATTCGAAGTTGCGCGGCAGCCGCTGGTCCCGCTGACGGACATCCGTTCGTAGGGTGGCAAACGGCATGCCAGCCTCGTCCGCCATGCGGCGCCTGCTCCCATACTACACCCCGTACCGCGGAATGCTCGCGAAGGGGCTGGGGCTGGTGGTGGTGTCATCGGCCATCGGCGCCGTGGTGCCGTGGCTGCTGCGATCCGGGATCGATGCCCTGCAGGCGCCCCGCGGGGGCCGGTCGGTGGCCCTCTACGCTGCGGGTATCGTCGCCATTGCCTTGGTGGGTGGCGCCCTCCGGTACCTGATGCGGGAGGTGCTGAATGGCCTGAGCCGCTGGATCGAGTACGATCTGCGCCAGGACCTCTATCGCGCCCTCACGCGGCTGGACGCCGGTTATTTTGGACGCACGAGGACGGGCGACCTGATGGCGCGGCTCACGAACGACCTCGGCGCGGTGCGGATGGCAGCCGGCCCTGCGATCATGTACCTCACGAACACGATCTTCGGCGGGCTCTTCGCGCTCGTGTTCATGTTGCGGATCGACGTGCGGCTCACCGTGCTCGCACTCATCCCCATGTTCCTGCTCCCGCTGTTCATGATCCGCCTGGGCAAGGCCATCCACGTGCGTTTCGAGGCGGTACAGGAGCACTTCAGCCGCATGACGACGCAGGCGCAGGAGAACTTCGCAGGCGTTCGCGTGGTGCGCGCCTATCGGCAGGAGCAGGCAGAGCTCCAGCGCTTCGACGCGCTGAATGCGGGATATCTCACCCGCAACATGGCCCTTGCGCGGCTGTACGGCGTGATGCATCCCATGTTCGGGCTGCTGGGCGGGCTGAGCGTGGCGGTGGTGCTCGGGCTGGGCGGGTCGTTGGTGGTGGCGGGGCGAATCACCGTGGGATCGTTCGTGGCCTTCGGATTCTTCCTGGGGATGCTCACATGGCCGCTGATCGCGCTCGGCTGGGTGATCAACCTGTTCCAGCGGGGCGCCGCGTCCATGGCGCGGCTCCTGGAGGTACTGGACGCCGAGGCGGTGATCCGGTCGCCGGCAGCACCGCAGGAGCTGCCTCCGTCAGCGGGCGGTCGGCGCCTCAGCTTCCGCGACGTGGGCTACCATTTTCCTGCGGACGGCCATGCCGAACCGAGATGGGTGCTGCGCCATGTGTCGTTCGACGTCGACGCTGGGGCGACCCTCGCCGTGGTGGGCGCGACGGGGAGTGGCAAGAGTTCACTGATCGATCTCATCCCGCGTCTCGCGGACCCGCAGGAGGGGTCGATCCTGATCGACGGTGTCGACATCCGCGAGCTATCGCTTGCCACTCTGCGCCGCGAGATAGGGTACGTGCCGCAGGAGACGTTTCTCTTCAGCGACAGCATTGCCGCCAACCTGGCTTACGGCGACGCGGGACATCGGCTGGCGGTCGACGAGAGCGACGATGAGGCGGAGGCGGTGGGCTCACGGGATACTGGCGAGCGTGAGGGGGCAACGCACCGGTGGGCGGCAGAGGTCGCACAGCTGGACGCCACGGTGGAGGCGTTTCCGCAGGGCTATGGCACCGTGCTTGGCGAGCGTGGCATCAATCTGAGCGGCGGCCAGAAGCAGCGACTCGCGCTGGCGCGGGCACTCGCGCGTCACCCGCACATCGTGCTGCTGGATGACGCGCTCTCCGCGGTGGACACGCACACGGAAGCGGAGATTCTGCGCGGCCTCCGCGAGGCGCTCCAGCGGCGGACGTCGGTGATTGCCTCGCACCGCGCGAGTGCGGTTCGTGACGCCGGCTGGATCATCGTGCTGGAGATGGGCGAGGTCGTCGAACAGGGCCGCCACGACGAGCTGATGGCACGCGGCGGGACGTACGCGTCGCTCCTGCAGCGGCAGGAGCTGGAAGAGTCGCTGGAGGATGACGGCGAGGTGGCCGCCGCGACTATTGGCAGCGAGGTCATCGGCGTATAATCTTATGGATATGCAAGGCGTCGACTCTCCCCGCTCCACTCCTCTTACAGGCGGCCTCGCACCCGAGGAGCGCATGGCGGGGCTCGAGCGCGCGTTGGAGCAGGCGCTGGTCCGGGTGGCGGAGCTCGAGGCGCGGGATTCCCTCAAGACGCAGTTCCTGGCGAATGTCTCGCATGACCTGCGCACTCCGCTGACCGCCGTGATCACGCACGCGGAGATTCTGCGCGACGGGATCCTGGGCGACCTCACGCGGCGCCAGCTGGAGAGCATCGCGGGCATCATCAATGGGGGCCGACAGCTGCTGGGCCAGGTGGGAGAGATCCTCAGGTACGCTCGCGGCGCCGCGAACCAACTCGCCGTGAATCCCACGTGCTTCCACTTCGGCGATGTCGTGCAGCAGGTAGCGTCACTGAACGAGTCGCTGGTGAGCCGCAAGCGGCTGTCGATGGTGGCGGATATCTCCCCGCACATCCCGGACATCACGGCGGACCGGGAGAAGGTGACGCACATCCTGGGCAACCTGCTGGGGAACGCGATCGACTTCACTCCGCTGAATGGAAGAGTGTGGGTGAAGGCACGCCGCGCAGAGGACGCCGGCTGCACCGTGCTCTGGGTGGAGGTGGGCGACACCGGAATCGGGATCGACACCGAGCATCACGATCTGATCTTCCGCGAGTTCGCCCAGGTGGATTCCAGTGCGTCGCGCCAGCACCACGGCACCGGACTGGGGCTCACCATTGCACGCACCCTCGTCGAGCTGCACGGCGGCCGCATCTGGGTGGAGAGCGAAATGGGGAGCGGAAGCCGGTTCTTCTTCACAATCCCCTACCCCGCCACCTAGACCATGACGCCGCAGCAGCATGTGCTGGTGGCCGAGGACAATGCGTTGGTGGCGGGGGCAATGCGGGTGGTGTTCGAGGAGACGGGCCGACGCGTGACGACGACCGCCGAGGTGGGTGAGACGGTGGACGCGTGCGCCGATTCCCCCGTGGATCTGCTGCTGCTCGATCATGGACTCGCGGACGGCGATGGGTTTCAGGTGCTCGCGCAGCTCGCGGCGCGGGGGGTGATGCCGCGAGTGGTGATCGGGCTGACGGGGAGGGATGAGCCGGAGCTCGTCGAACGGTTGCGGGGGGCGGGGTGTCGGGTGGTGATGCTCAAGCCGGTGCCGCTGCGGGAGTTGCTGGCGGTGGTGGCGAGGGAGTTGGCGAGGGTGCCGCTGTCATTTTGAGCGCAGCGATCGGCGGTGCTCGGCGGGGGTGCCGCCGTCATTCTGAGCGCAGCGAAGGATCTGCAGTGCTCGGGGTGGGGGCCGCCGTCCTCCTGAGCGCAGCGAAGGATCT
>JBBSVF010000089.1:0-10807 GCA_038233745.1 Gemmatimonadales bacterium | reverse complement strand
TGGAGCGTGGCTATTCGGTGACGGCGGGGCTCACGGAGGCAGATCGGTCAGCCATCCTGACCGAGTCGGAGATGACCGCCGTCGAATGGGTGGCGTTGGACGTCACGTCCCAGACCCAGCTCCGTGCGGCTGTGGACGGCGCGCGGCCGGACGTGGTCGTGCATCTGGCGGCGATCAGCCACACGCCGGATGCGGCCAACAATCCCGGCCTCGCGTACGAGGTGAACACGGTGGGCACAGTGCGCCTGCTGAGCGAGGTGCAACGGATTCGCGAGGCGGGCGTCGCCGATCCCGTCGTGCTCGTGGTAGGCTCGGCGGAACAGTACGGCCGACACGAACTGAACGCGATGCCGTTGCACGAGGACGTGCCCCAGCGCCCACTCACACTCTACGCTGCCTCCAAGACCGCGCAGGAAGTGTGCGCCATGCAGTCGTTTCGCGCTGACGGCCTTCGCGTGATCTGCACCAGGAGCTTCAATCACTCGGGGGCAGGGCACGGCTGGCAGTTCCTCATTCCCGGCCTCGTCCGCCGGGCACTTGCACTCAGGACCAACCCGGGAACCCTCACCATCGGAAATGGTGACATCGTCCGCGACTTCCTCCATGTCACTGACGTGGTGGATGCTTATCTTTCGCTGCTGGACCGTGGCGTGGCGGGGGAAGCCTACAACGTCTGCAGCGGAACCGGATCGACCGTGCGGGCACTGGCCACCGCCGTGCTGCAGCGGGTGGGCGTCGACGCCCCCATCGAGACGACCGATTCGCTGGCGCGGGCAGTGGACGTGCCGGTGCTGGTAGGAAGCAATCGCAAGCTTCGTCACGCGACGGGCTGGACGCCGCGCCGTACGCGCGACGACATCATCGACGACCTCATTCATGCCGCGACGCGCTGATCTGCACCGCATTCTCGTGATCGGCTCCGGGCCCATCGTCATCGGGCAGGCGGCCGAGTTCGACTACTCCGGCACTCAGGCCACCAAGGCGTTGCGGGAGGAGGGCTACGAGGTGATTCTCGTGAACTCCAATCCGGCCACGATCATGACGGATCCGGAGATCGCGGACCGCACGTACATCGAACCGGTGACGCCGGAGTTTGTAGAGCTCATCATCGCGAAAGAGCGCCCCGACTCGCTCCTGCCGACGATGGGGGGACAGACGGCGCTCAATGTGGCCATGGCGCTGGCGGAGAATGGTGTCCTCGAGAAGTACGGCGTGGAACTGATCGGGGCGAACGCACGGGCGATCGCGATTGCCGAGGATCGCAAGCTGTTCGGCGAAGCGATGGAGCGCTTGGGGCTGGGCGTCGCCCAGGGCGGCATCGCCAACGACTTCGACGAGGCAGTCGCTCTGCTGGATGTCACCGGATACCCCTCGATCATCCGCCCCTCGTTCACGCTGGGGGGCACCGGGGGCGGCATAGCCTACAACCGTGACGAGTTCGAGGAGATCGCGCGCCGGGGCCTGTACGAGAGTCCCACAAGTCAGATTCTCGTGGAGCGCTCGCTGATCGGGTGGAAGGAGTTCGAGCTGGAGGTGATGCGCGACCGCTATGACAACGTCGTGATCGTCTGTTCCATCGAGAACCTGGATCCGATGGGTGTACACACCGGAGACTCGATCACGGTGGCGCCAGCCATGACCCTCACCGACCGTGAGTATCAGACGATGCGCGATGCGGCGGTGGCGATCATCCGCGAAGTAGGAGTGGATGCCGGCGGCTGCAACATTCAGTTCGCACTCAATCCCCGCGACGGGGAAATGATCGTGATCGAGATGAACCCGCGCGTGTCGCGCTCGTCGGCGCTCGCGTCCAAGGCCACCGGCTTTCCCATTGCGCGCATCGGAGCCAAGCTGGCCGTCGGCTATCGGCTGGACGAGATTCCCAACGACATCACGCGCACGACGCCGGCGTCGTTCGAGCCCGTGCTGGACTACGTGGTGGTGAAGGTCCCGCGCTTCGCCTTCGAGAAGTTCCCCAATGCCAGCCCGCTCCTCACGACGCAGATGAAAAGTGTCGGCGAGTCGATGTCGATCGGCCGGACCTTCAAGGAGGCGTTCCAGAAGGCGCTGCGCGCACTTGAGACGGGCCGGTCCGGATGGGAAATCGCGCCTCGGCTCATCGACGACCGTCTGGCCGATGACACGATCGAGACGCTGCGGGGCGGGCTGCGCCAGCCCACTCCTGAGCGGATCTACCAGGTCAAGCGGGGATTCGAGGCGGGTCTCACGGTGGAGGAGCTGCACGAACTGACCGCGATCGATCCCTGGTTCCTTGCGCAGATGGAGGAACTCATCGTAGCCGAGCGGGCATACGCCGCGCTGAACGACGTCGACGCCGACGCCACTCGGCACATGAAGCGGCTCGGTTTCTCCGATCGCCAGCTTGGCATGCTGCGGGACGAGCCCGAAGCGGCAGTGCGTGAACGCCGATGGGCCATGGAGGTGCGTCCCGCCTACAAGATGGTGGACACCTGCGCCGGTGAGTTTCCGTCGGCCACTCCGTACTTGTACGGCAGCTACGACGAGGAGAGTGAGGCTCCCCGAAGCGGGCGTCGCTCGGTCGTGATCCTCGGCAGCGGACCGAATCGCATCGGGCAGGGAGTGGAGTTCGACTACTGTTGCGTGCGGGCCGCGATGGCGCTGCGCGATCAGGGATACGAGACGATCATGATCAACTCGAATCCCGAGACGGTCTCCACGGATTTCGATACCAGCGACAAGCTCTACTTCGAGCCGTTGACGCTCGAGGATGTGCTTGAGATCGTGGATCGCGAGCAGCCGATTGGCGTCATCGTGCAGCTGGGCGGACAGACGCCGTTGAAGCTCACGCGCGGCCTTGAGGCGGCGGGGGTGCGCATTCTGGGCACGTCACCCGACTCCATCGACGCGGCGGAAGATCGACGGCGCTTCGAGGCGATCGCGCGCGAGGTGGGGCTCACGCAGCCGCCGAACGGTACCGCCACGAGTGTGGAAGAGGCGCTGGAATCCGCCGAACGAATCGGGTATCCCGTCCTCGTGCGTCCCAGCTATGTGCTCGGCGGCCGCGCGATGCAGATCGTGTACGATGCGGCCTCACTGGAGTCGTATTTCGCGACGGCGGCGCGCGTGTCGGAGGATCGTCCGGTGCTGATCGACCGGTTCCTCGAGGACGCATACGAGGTGGATGTCGACGCCTTGAGTGACGGTGAGCACGTCGTGATCGGCGGCGTGATGCAGCACATCGAGGACGCGGGGATTCACTCCGGCGATTCGGCGTGCGTCATGCCCCCGTATCTGGTGACGGAGTCCGACCTGGATACCATGCGTCAGCAGACGATTGCGATGGCGAAGGCGCTCAAGGTGATCGGGCTGATCAACGTGCAGTTCGCCATCAAGCATGGCGTCGTCTACGTGCTGGAGGTCAACCCGCGCGCCAGTCGCACCGTGCCCTTCGTCTCCAAGGCGATCGGCGTGCCGCTCGCGTCACATGCGGCGCGCGTGATGTGCGGCGAGACCCTCGCACAGATCGGCTTTACCGAAGAGATCATTCCGCCATACGTCTGCGTGAAGGAAGCGGTGTTTCCCTTCGGGAAGTTCGCGGGGACCGATCCCGTGCTCGGTCCGGAGATGCGCTCCACGGGCGAGGTGATGGGGATCGCGGACTCCTTCGGGAGCGCCTTCGCGAAGGCGCAGCTCGCCGCGTCGAATGGCCTTCCGCTGGAGGGCACCATCCTGATCACCGTGAACGACGGAGACAAGGCGGCGGTCACGCCCATAGCCCGTCGGTTCCAGGAGATGGGATTTGCCCTGCAGGCGACGCACGGCACGGCGCGGTACCTGCGCGCCCGCGGGATTCCGGTGAGCTCCGTCTTCAAGGTGCACGAAGGCCGGCCCAACTGCCTGGACCGGATCCTGAACGGCGAGGTCCAACTGCTGATCAATACTCCCCTCGGCAAACATGCCCAGTGGGATGATTACACGCTGCGGCAGGCGGCCATCCGCAATCGCGTGGCCTACACCACGACCCTCTCTGCCGCGGGTGCTGCGTCCGACGCGATTCTTTCGCTGCGCTCGCGACCGCCCGTGGTGAAGTCGCTCCAGGAGTGGCAAATGGAGCTTGCGCCGCCGATCGCCGCGTCATGAGCGTGCATGCCAGTGCGACCATCCATGAGTCCGCGTACGTCGATGACGGCGCGGTAATCGGTGCGGGAACGCGGGTGTGGCATTTCTGCCATGTGAATCCAGGCGCCGTGATCGGCGAGCGATGCTCGCTGGGACAGAATGTGGTGGTCATGGGTGGCACCCGCATCGGCAACAACGTGAAGATCCAGAACAACGTGAGTATCTACGAGGGCGTCGAGCTTGGCGACGACGTGTTCTGCGGTCCCTCGATGGTGTTCACCAATGTGACCAATCCGCGAAGTCATGTAGCGCGCAAGCATGAGTATCGCCGCACGGTCGTGGAGCGCGGCGTATCGATTGGGGCGAATGCGACGATCGTCTGCGGCGTGAGGCTGGGAACATTCAGCTTCGTGGGTGCCGGCGCAGTCGTGGCAACGGATGTGCCGGCTTTCGCCCTCGTGGTGGGTGTTCCGGCGCGGCAGATCGGGTGGATGTGCCAGTGCGGGGAACGACGACCGGCGGAGGGTAAGGGCACCTGCGCTGTCTGCGGCTCGCAGTACGAGCGCGCGGGCGACGCATTGCGTGCCGTCGGCGGTCCAGCGGCCGCTCTCGCTGAGGGGGAATCGTGAGCGCGGTCTCCACGGGGGCGCCGCAGGACGCCATTCGCGTCGCCCTGCTGGGATGCGGGCGCATCAGTCGCAATCATCTCGAGGCGATTGCTGTCATTCCGGAGCTTCGCCTCGTGAGTGTCGCCGATGTCGACATCGCGCGAGCACGGGAGGTGGGTGCAGCGCACGGCGTGCCGGCATTCGCATCGCTCGACGAGATGTGCGCGGCAGTGGCCTCGGACCTCGTGGCCATCTGCACCCCCTCCGGACTGCATCCGCAGCACGGCATCGCGGCTGCCCACGCCGGCCGCCATGTGCTGACCGAAAAGCCGATGGCTATCTCACTCACGGGAGCCGACGCGCTGGTCGAGGCGTGTGACGCGGCCGGGGTCCAGCTGTTCGTCGTGAAGCAGAATCGGCTGAACCCGCCGATCCAGCTGCTCAAGCGCGCGCTCGACAAGGGCCGCTTCGGCCGGATCTTCATGGCGAACGTCACGGTCCGCTGGACGCGACCGCAGGAGTACTACGATCAAGAGTCGTGGCGGGGCACCTGGGAGTTCGACGGCGGGGCACTGATGAATCAGGCCAGCCATTACGTCGACTTGCTGCAGTGGCTTGTTGGACCTGTGGAGAGTGTGATGGCCAGGACTGCCACCCAGGCACGACGGATCGAGGCCGAGGACTCCGGCGTCGCGATCTTCCGCTTTCGCTCGGGGGCGCTCGGCGTCCTGGAAGTGAATGTCCTCACCTATCCGCGCAACCTCGAAGGGTCGATCACGATCCTCGGTGAGCACGGATCGGTGAAGATCGGTGGCACGGCGGTGAACCGCGTGGAGCACTGGCAGTTCGCGGAGTACGATGACGACGACAAGCTGGTCGACGCCGCCAACACGAATCCTCCGTCTGTTTACGGCTTCGGTCACGAGGGCTACTACCGGAATGTCGTGAGCTCGCTTCGCGGCGGCGCGCGGCCGGATACCGATGGGCGGGCGGGGAGGAAGTCGCTGGAGTTGATCCTCGGAATCTACGAATCGGCTCGGACGGGGCGGGAAGTGCCAATCCCGCTGCGGACCCAGCTATAATTAGGATTCTTCCCACTTCGATTGCGTATGTCCGTTCCTCTCCTGGATCTCAAGGCGCAGCACGCCACCATTCGCGATGACGTCGTCGCGGCGATGCTGTCGATCGTCGACGCCCAGTCGTTCATCCTCGGCGACGTCGTTGCCGACTTCGAACGGCAGGTGGCCGTGCTCTCCGGTACCCGCCACGCCATTGGCTGCGCGAATGGAACGGACGCGATCCTGCTGGCGATGCGTGCGCTCGACATTGGACGAGACGACGAGGTGATCACCACTCCGTTCACCTTCTTCGCCACTGCTGGAACCATTCACAACGTCGGCGCGACGCCGGTGTTCGTGGACATCGATCCGAAGACCTTCAACATCCGCCCGGATGCCGTCGCGGCCGCGCGCACGTCCCGCAGCAAGGCGGTGATTCCGGTCGATTTGTTCGGACAGATGGCCCCGGTGGAGGAAGTTGCTGCCGCAGTTCCCGGTCTTCCAGTGATCGAGGATGCGGCGCAGTCCATCGGAGCCAGACGGCGCGTCGATGGTCGCTGGACCACCGCTGGCGAGGTGGCCACCATTGGAACGTTCAGCTTCTTCCCGTCGAAGAATCTGGGTGGCTATGGCGACGGCGGCATGCTCGTGACGCAGGACGATGCCATCGCGGAGCGGTTGCGCCGGCTCCGGGTGCATGGAGGCGCAAAGCAGTACTACCACGATGAGGTCGGATACAACTCGCGGCTGGATGCGCTGCAGGCGGCCGTATTGCGGGCGAAGCTGCCGCATCTTGCCGGCTGGAGCGAGAAGCGACGTCAGAATGCGGCCTTCTACGACGCTGCGCTGGCGGATCTGGCCGATACCGGCGCGTTGACCACACCGTACGTGGCGCCCGACAACGAGTCCATCTACAACCAGTACACCATTCGCGTGCACGAGGGGCGGCGCGATGCGCTTCAGGCGCACCTGAAGGAGGCCGGGATCGGCAGCTCCATCTACTATCCGCTGCCGCTGCACCTCCAGCCGTGTTTTGCGTATCTCGGATATCGGGAGGGACAGTGCCCGGAGAGCGAACGCGCGGCGGGCGAAGTGTTGTCGCTTCCGATCTTTCCGGAATTGACGCAGGATCAACTCGGCGCGGTCGTACGCGCTGTCAAAACTTTCTTTGGATGATGATGAGCATGACGCACGCAGAAACGTTACGTCGCAAGATCGACGATCGGACCGCGCGAATCGCCGTCGTGGGACTGGGCTACGTGGGCCTTCCCCTCGCCGTCGAGTTCGCGCAGGCGGGTTTCGAGGTGATCGGATACGATGTCAATCAGGGCGTCGTGGACCAGCTGAATGATGGACGGTCGCACATCCAGGACGTGCCGGCCGCAGCGGTGAAGGCGATGGTCGACAGCGGCCGCTTTCGCGCCACCACCGACGAGTCCGATCTTGCCCTTGCCGACGCCGTGTCGATCGCCGTTCCCACCCCGCTCGGCAAGACGCGCGATCCGGACATGACCTACGTGCAGGCCGCCGCATCCGCACTCGCTCGGCAGGCGCACGCAGGACTGCTCGTGGTGCTCGAGAGCACGACGTATCCCGGCACCACGCGTGAGGTGCTGCAGCCCGTCTTCGAGGCGCAGGGGCTCGTCGTCGGCGAGGACATCTTCCTGGCGTTCAGTCCGGAGCGCGTCGATCCCGGCAATCCCACCTACCATACCCGGAACACACCGAAGGTCGTGGGCGGCGTCACCGCTACCTGCACCGATCTGGCGGTCGCGCTGTACGAGAGTTGCATCGACACCGTGGTGCGCGTGTCGTCCACCGAGACCGCCGAGCTGGTGAAGCTGCTCGAGAACACCTTCCGTTCGGTCAATATCGCGATGGCCAACGAGATGGCGATCATCTGCGACAAGCTGGGAGTGAACGTGTGGGAGGTCATCGATGCCGCTGGCACCAAGCCGTTCGGATTCATGAAGTTCACGCCAGGTCCGGGCATTGGCGGTCACTGTATCCCGCTCGATCCGCATTATCTCGCGTGGAAGATGCGGACGCTCAACTACAAGACGCGATTCATCGATCTCGCTGGCGAGGTCAATACGGCGATGCCCGCGTTTGTCGTGGACAAGGTGGCGCGGGCACTCAATGAGGAGCGGAAAGCGGTGAATGGTAGTTCAGTGCTGGTGCTCGGCGTAGCCTACAAACGGGACATCAACGACTGGCGTGAGAGCCCGGCGCTCGACGTCATGCGACTGCTGGAGGCGGCCGGAGCCACCGTGTCCTATCACGATGCGCTGGTTCCCACCTTGCGCGAGGATGGCCATACCCGCTCGAGCGTGGAGCTCACGGCTGACGCCGTACAGGCGGCGGACGTGGTGGTGATCGTCACGGATCACACGAGTGTCGATTATGCGTGGCTCGGTGCGCACGCCACGCTGATCGTCGATTCCCGGAATGCCATGTCGCGGGTTGCGGGCGCGACAGCCCGTGTCGTGGATCTGGCGTCCGTTCCGTCGAATGTGAAGGTGGTGGCGTGAACATCACGATCATCGGATCCGGCTACGTGGGCCTGGTGGCCGGCGCCTGCTTCGCCGAGACCGGGAATCCCGTCGTCTGTGCCGACGTGGACGCCGGCAAGATCGAGGGTTTGCAGCACAATGTGCTCCCGATTTATGAGCCCGGGCTGGATGAGTACGTCAAACGGAATCAGGATCAGGAGCGGTTGAGCTTTACCACGGACATTGCGTCGGCGATCTCCTCGGCTGACGTCGTCTTCATCGCAGTGGGCACACCGCCTGACGAAGATGGCTCAGCTGATCTGCGACATGTCCTTGCGGTGGCCCAGCAGATCGGACGGCACATGACGAAGGAACTCGTCGTGGTGACCAAGTCGACCGTGCCCGTGGGGACGGCAGCGAAAGTCTCCGCCGCAGTTGGTGCGCACGCGACGCTGCCATTTCACATGTGCTCCAACCCGGAGTTCCTGAAGGAAGGCGCCGCGATCGACGATTTCATGAAGCCGGACCGCGTGGTGATCGGTGTGGAGACGGATCACGCCCGCAGCGTGATGGCCGAGCTCTACTCGCCCTTCGTGCGAACTGGCAAGCCGATCATCTTCATGGATATTCCTTCCGCGGAGATGACCAAGTACGCGGCGAACGCCATGCTCGCCACACGCATCTCATTCATGAACGAGATCGCCAACCTGTGCGAGCGCGTTGGGGCGGATGTCGATCACGTGAGAAAGGGCATCGGATCGGACTCGCGGATCGGATCGGCGTTCCTCTTTCCCGGCCCCGGCTATGGCGGATCCTGCTTTCCGAAGGATGTAAAGGCGCTCGTGCGCACCGCCCGTGAACGCGAGATCCCGCTCCGCGTCCTCGATGCGGTGGAACATGCAAATGACGCGCAGAAGCACCGCCTGTTCGAGAAGCTCAAGGCGGCCATCGGCGACCTGGGCGGTCGTCGGATCGCGCTGTGGGGGCTCTCCTTCAAGCCCAATACCGATGATATGCGCGAAGCGCCATCGCTCGTGCTGATCGAGGAGCTGCTCGACGCCGGTGCGACGGTCGTCGCGCATGATCCCGTGGCGATGCACGAGACGCAGCGGCGCATCGGCGATCGCATCGAGTACGCACCGTCGAACTACGAGGCGCTCGAGAAAGCCGACGCCCTCGTGGTCGTGACCGATTGGAACGAGTATCGGCACCCGGACTTCGAGCGGATCCGCGATACCCTGGCTTCACCGGTGATCATTGACGGTCGAAACCTGTACGACGCCAGGAAGATGCGCGACCTCGGCTTCACGTACGACTCGATCGGCCGCGGGCGCACCACTTGAGAGTCCTCATCACGGGCGCCGCGGGCTTTCTTGGGTCGCACCTCTGCGACCGCTTTCTGGCCGAGGGCCACAGCGTCGTGGGGCTGGACAACTTCATCACCGGACACGCAAGCAACATCGCGCACCTCATGGGGAACGAGCAATTCAGCTTCCTCCGCCATGATATCTCCACGTTCACGTACCTTGATGGTCCCCTGGACGGTGTCCTGCATTTCGCGTCGCCCGCCAGTCCGATCGACTACCTCGAGTTGCCGATCCAGACGCTGAAGGTCGGGTCGCTCGGCACGCACAACGCACTGGGACTCGCCAAGGCCAAGGGCGCCCGGTTCTTCCTGGCGTCGACGTCGGAAGTCTACGGCGATCCGCTCGTGCATCCGCAGACCGAGGACTACTGGGGCAACGTGAACCCTGTGGGTCCCCGGGGTGTCTATGATGAGGCCAAGCGGTTCGCGGAAGCGATCACGATGGCCTATCACACCTATCATGGCGTGGATACCCGCATTATCCGGATCTTCAACACGTACGGCCCTCGCATGCGTCCGCGCGATGGTCGCGTCGTCTCCAACCTCATCGTGCAGGCGCTCGCGGGCGAGCCGCTCACCCTCTACGGTGACGGCACGCAGACCCGGAGTTTCTGCTACGTCTCGGACGAAGTGGATGGCATCTATCGCCTGTTCATGGCGGGTGACAGCAACCCCACGAATATCGGGAACCCGGATGAGTATACGGTGCGGCAGCTCGCCGAGATCATCGTGGAGCTGACGGGGACGTCGTCGACCATCGTGTACGAGCCGCTCCCACAGGACGATCCCAAGCAGCGAAAGCCAGACATCACGCGCGCGCGAACCATGCTCGGGTGGGACCCGACAGTTCCTGTCCGAGAGGGTGTGGCGCGCACGATCGACTACTTCCGCTCACTCCTCGGGACGCCGCACATGGCGCCCCGCGTTCCCCGTGCGGGCGGCGCCGGCATCGGCGCCTCGTGACGGCCACTCAGGGCCTGCGTGGCCTGGCCGTGACCGAACGGTTCGTCTTTTTGCGGGTACTCTAAGCATCCATGGAACACTCCCGACGACTCCCGGTGCTAGCGCTGCTGCTGGCTGTGGCAGCCTGCCACCCAGAGTTCAAGCTCACCAATTATCCCACGAACGAGGCGCTGTTCCGCGTCGCGTCGGAGGAGTTGGCGGCGCACCGGTACGACAACG
>JBBSVF010000088.1:0-10847 GCA_038233745.1 Gemmatimonadales bacterium | reverse complement strand
CCTTCGCCCTTCACGTACACGAGCGTGTTCGCCGTGCCGAGGTCGACTCCGATCGCATTGGCGGGGAAGAGACTTCCCGGCTTGAAGAGATTCCAGCGCATCAATCCGTGGTTGGGGCGCCCGATCCCTGTGCAGCGACCGGGGCGTGCGATGTACGGGGGCGAAAGCGCCGTAAGCTACCCGCTGCGCTCCCGGAATGTAAGCAAAAGGCACACCGGACGGAGTCCGATGTGCCCAGCTTTCCCTCCGGACCCACCGAGAATCAGCTGAGGAACTGCGCCGGCTCGTGAAATTCCATCCCGAACGCCTCGGCCACGCCGGCGTACGTGACCTTCCCGGAGGCGATGTTCAGCCCCTTCAGCAGCGCGGGATTGTCGCGCAGCGCCTGCTTCCAGCCCTTGTTCGCCAGCTGCAGTGCGTACGGCAGCGTGGCGTTCGTGAGGGCCAGGGTGGACGTGCGAGGCACTCCGCCGGGCATGTTCGCCACACCGTAGTGAATCACGCCATCCACCACGTAGGTGGGGTTCTCGTGCGTTGTGGCCTTGATGGTCTCCACGCAGCCCCCCTGATCGATGGCGACGTCGACGATCACCGAGCCGGGCTGCATGGTCTTGAGATCCTCGCGGCGCACGAGCTTCGGTGCCACGGCGCCAGGAATCAGCACGCCACCCACCACCAGGTCCGCCGTGCGGATCTGCTCCAGCACGTTGTGGCGGTTGGAATGGATGGTCTGCACGTTCGCCGGCATCACGTCGCTGAGGTAGCGCAGGCGCTCCAGCGAGATGTCGAGGATCACGACCTTCGCTCCCATGCCCGCGGCCATCTTGGCGGCATTGATACCGACGATGCCGCCCCCCAGGATCACGACCTTCGCCGGCGCCACACCCGGCACGCCACCCAGCAGCACGCCGCGGCCGCCATAGAGCTTCTCGAGATACTTGGCTCCCTCCTGCACCGCCATCCGGCCCGCGACTTCAGACATCGGGGTGAGCAGGGGCAGTTCCCGCGTGGGCAGCTCGACCGTCTCGTACGCCACGCACACGGCACCGCTGGCGAGATGGGCCTTGGTGAGCTCCTCGTCTGCCGCAAAGTGGAAGTACGTGAAGATCAGCTGATCCTTCCGCATGTGCGGCCACTCGACCTTGATCGGCTCCTTCACCTTCATGATCATCTCGCTGTCCTTCCACACCGTGGCCGCATCGGGCGCGATGCTCGCCCCAACCGAGGTGTAATCCTCGTCGGAGAAGCCGCTTCCCAGCCCGCCGCCCGTCTCCACGAGCACGGAGTGGCCGGCGCTGATGAGCGTCTCGGCGCCAGCCGGGACGAGCGCGATGCGATTCTCGTTGGTTTTGATTTCCTTGGGGACGCCGATTTTCATGTGCGAAGCGGTTGCCGGTGGAGGATATCGTGCGCTGACCAGCGCGACGGACGCGCGCGAACAGCCAGGATGTATCTGATGAACGTGCAGCAGCTAAAAGTCGTCGCCCGGGCCCAAAGACACAACTGTCTGGCGGTCAGGACCGAAGAACTCGCCGGCCACCGCCATCACCTGCTCGGTGGTGACACCATCCACGAGCGCCAGCATCTCGTCGAGCGAGCGATAGGGTTCCCCGGTCAATTCCACGCCGGCGCAGCGATACATGCGGCTGCTCACGCTTTCCAGCGAGAGTGTGATCTGCCCCTTCAGCTGGCTCTTGCCCATCGCCAGCTCCTCGTCCGGGAGCCCCTCCGCCTGCACCCGGGCCAGCTCCTCGTCGATCGCCGCCATCGCCTCCCTCGCGGTCTCCGGGCTGGTCCCCACGTAGACGCCGTGCAGCCCCGCGTCCGCATGCAGCGACTGGAAGGTGTACACCGAATACGCCAACCCCAGCTCCTCCCGCACGCGCTGGAACAGGCGTGAACTCATGCCCCCGCCCAGTAGCACGCTCAGCAGCATCAGCGCATGACGGCGCGGATCGCCGTGCGGGAAGGTGGCACTTCCCGCCACGATATGCGTCTGGGCACCCTCACGCGACACGTGGGTGCGCGCGGGCGCTAACGCGAGTGCGGGAGGGACGACAAGTCGCGTGGCGTCGCCTGGCCGATCGCTCGTCCAGCCCGTCCGGTCGAGAATCGCGAGGAGATCGTCGTGCTGCACATTCCCCGATGCCGCCACGATGAGCTGACGCGGATGATAGGCGCGCTCGTGAAGCGCCCGGAGATCGTCCACACCCAGGGCGGAAACGATCTCGCGTGTACCGAGGATCTGATAGCCGTACGGATGCTGGCCCCAGAGCGCCCCGGAATGCAGCTCGAACACCAGATCATCGGGGGTGTCGTCCACCATCCCGATCTCCTCGAGGATCACCTTTCGCTCCAGCTCCACATCGCTCTTGCGCAGCAGCGGATTGAAGACGAAGTCGCCGATCACGTCGGCGGCGATCTCCAGATGCTCGTCGAGCACGCGGGCCTGATACACCGTGTGCTCGCGCGAGGTGTAGGCATCCAGCGATCCGCCCAGCGCCTCGAGCTCGAGGGCGATCTGCCGTGCGGAACGCCTCGGTGTGCCCTTGAACACCATGTGCTCCAGCATGTGCGACACACCCATCTTGTCCGGCGATTCGTGCAGCGAGGCGGCGCGAACCCATGCCCCGAACGCGACCGACCGCACTCCCGGCATGTGCTCCGAGAGTACGGTCAGTCCATTGGGAAGCACCGTGCGGCGAAAGCCCGCCGCGCTGGTGTCACCCCGCATCACTATCGGCGGCTGCGGCCTCCGCCACCGCTCCCACTCCCGCTGCGACGCGGACGATCGCCTTCGTCGCGCGGCGGGCGATCGCCTTCCGGACGCGGAGGACGTGCCTCCTCTTCCGGCATGCCTTCCGGACGCTCCTGCAGCGCCTTGATGCTGAGTCGCAGGCGTCCACGCTCGTCGCGGTCGAGCAGCTTCACGGTCACGCGGTCGCCCTTGTTGACCACGTCCTCGGTCTTGTCGGTCCGGCCCCACTTGAGCTCGGAGATGTGCACGAGACCTTCCGTGCCCGGCATGATCTCCACGAATGCGCCGAACGCGGTGGTGGTCTTCACCGTGCCTTCGTACGTCGCGCCGATCTCGGGTTCCGCCGTGATGGCCTGCACCATCTGGCGTGCCCGCTGCATCGCCTCGCCGCCCACGGCCGCGATGGTGACGAGACCGCTGTCGTCCACGGAGAGCTCCGCCCCCGTCTCGTCCTGAATGCCGCGGATGGTCTTGCCCTTGGGACCGATGAGATCGCCGATCTTCTCGGGATTGATGTTGATCGTGACGATGCGCGGCGCGTACGTGCTGAGCTCCTCACGGTTGGTCGCGAGCGCCTTGTTCATCTCGGCGAGGATGTGCAACCGGCCTTCCTTCGCCTGCGCCAGTGCCTCCTTCATGATCTGCAACTCCAGCCCCTGGATCTTGATGTCCATCTGGATGGAGGTGATGCCCTGCTCCGTGCCAGCCACCTTGAAATCCATGTCGCCCAGGTGATCCTCGGTGCCGAGAATGTCGGTGAGGATCGCGTACTTCTTGCCTTCCTTGATCAGACCCATCGCGACGCCGGCCACTGCGCCGCGAATCGGCACACCAGCGTCCATCATCGCCAGGGATCCACCGCAGACGCTGGCCATCGAGCTCGATCCGTTGGACTCGAGAATCTCGCTGACGATGCGCAGTGTGTACGGGAAATCCGCGAAGTCCGGCAGCACGCCCTGCAGTGCACGCTCCGCCAGATTCCCGTGACCGATCTCGCGACGCGAGGTGCCGCGCACCGGGCGCACTTCGCCGGTGGAGAAGGGCGGGAAGTTGTAGTGCAGCATGAACGACTTGGTGGTCTCCGAGGGCGACTTGATCGTGTCGAGCCGCTGGACGTCGTTCGCGGTGCCGAGGGTGACGGCCACGAGTGCCTGCGTCTGGCCGCGTGTGAAGAGCGCGGAGCCGTGCGTGCGTGGCAGCAGGCCGGTGTCGATGCTGATGGCGCGCACTTCATCCGTCGCGCGGCCGTCGACACGCTTCTTGGTGGTGAGCACCTGCGAGCGCAGGGCGTCGTACTCGAGGTCCCCGAGGATGCTGGAGATCTCCTTGGCGTTGTCCGGCAGATCGGCAGCGAAGGACTCGGCCACTTCCTTCTTCACCCGCTCGACCGCCTGCACGCGCGTCTGCTTGTCCTTCTGGTTGAGCGCCTCGGAGATCTTCGCGTCCGCGGCTGCCTTCACCTTGTCCAGCAGCCCGGCAGTGACCGGCGCCTTGGACCACTTCATCTTGTCGGTGCGACCAGCGGCCTTGAGCAGCTCGTTCTGATAGCCGATGAGCTCCTTGATACCGCCCTGCGCCACGGAGAGCGCCTCGACGACATCTTCCTCGCTCACTTCGAGGGCACCGCCCTCCACCATCAGGATTGAATCCTCGGACCCCGACACCACCAGTTCCATGTCGCTGTATTCCAGCTGCTGGAAGGTGGGGTTGAGCACCCAGTTGCCCTGCACGCGACCCACGCGAACGGCAGCGATCGGGCCAGTGAACGGCGTGCGGCTGGAGTTCAGGGCGAACGACGTCGCGACGAGCGCGAGCACGTCGGCGTCATTCTCCTGATCTGCGGAGAGGACGTAGCAGAAGACCTGCACCTCGTTCTGGAACCCCTCCGGGAAGAGCGGGCGGATCGAGCGGTCGATGATCCGGCAACTCAGGATCTCGCCATCGGTCGGCCGGCCTTCGCGCTTGATGAAGCCACCGGGGATCTTGCCCGCCGCGTACGTCTTTTCGCGGTACTCGACGGTAAGGGGGAAGAAGGGGAGCGGGCTCTTGTTGTCGCTCACCGTGACGGTCGCGAGCACGACGGTGTCGCCGAAGGTGATCAGGCAGGAACCGGCGGCCTGCTTGGCCATGCGTCCGGTCTCGATGATGAGCTTGCGGCCCGCGAACGTCTTTTCAATGCGTTGCATGTGTGTCCTGTATTCTCTTGACTCTCTCTCGCCTGGCGGCCGACCGTGTGCCGGCGCGCGCCTCGGAAATGCAAAACGCGCGGGCCGCAAAATGCGCCCGCGCGTGTGTTCGCCAACCTGGCTCAGTACCGCAGGCCCAGTTCCTGGACGATTGCGCGATAGCCGTCGATGTCGGTTCGCTTCATGTAGTTGAGCAACCGGCGACGGGTTCCGACCATCTTGAGCAGTCCACGACGCCCGTGATGATCCTTCTTGTGCGTCCGGAAGTGCTCGGTGAGGTAGTTGATGCGGTCGGTCAGCAGAGCGACCTGAACGCGAGCGGACCCGGTATCGGTCTCGTGCGTCTGGTACTTCTCAATCGTGGGCGCGTTATCGAAAGCCATGTGTCAAAACGAGATAAATTGGTTGAGCCATGTAAGTTAGCGAGCCCGGGCACCCATGTAAAGGGAGCCCATCAACTGCCGCTACCCGCCGAAGAGCTTCCCGAAGGCGTCGCGAAGCCCGTTCACCACATCGTTGAAGGTGGACATCGCGAAGATCGCCAGGATCGCCACCAGACCGAACCGAAGAATGTACTCGCGTGTGCGCTCGCTGAACGGACTGCCCTTCGCTGACTCCGCCACATTGATCAGCACCTGGCCGCCATCCAGAATTGGAATCGGCAACAGATTCAGGACCGCCACGTTGATGCTGAGGATCGCGATAAGCGCGAACAGGCTCTCCATCCCGCTCTTGGCCGCTGCCACCGACGCGCGGGTGATGGCGATGGGACCACCGAGCTGCCGCACCGATACCTCGCGGGTGATGAGCCCGCGCACGACACCGACAATCGCACCCGCCGTGGACACAGTGCGCGTCGCGCCCTCTCGCACTGCAGCGCCAAAGGCCAACGGCTGCCGTGCCGAGAAGTCGGACGCCATCGCGCCGATCTTTCCCACCTGCTTCATCGTGCCCGTCACCGGATCCTTCTGTGCGATGGGCTCGGGCACGAGGTTGAGCCGCACGGTGCGTCCCCCGCGACGTACATCGAAGGGCAGCGGAGTTCCGGTGTTCGAGCCCACTCGATCCTGCAGTTGCGCCCACGCGGTCACGGGCGCGTTGGCGATCGCGATGATCGTGTCGCCAGGCTGCAGCCCGCCGCGTGAGGCTGGACTGCCCGGCAGCAGGTCTCCAACGACAGGGGGGACATAGAAGTCGATCGCATTGCCGACATCCGCACCGGTGGGTCGGCCCGCGCCGCCCACGGGCACGGTCACCACACCACGCGAGGTGCCGATGCGCACATCGCCGGTGATCACCTCGTCGATCTGATCACGAATCTGATTCCAGTTCGCGACAGGATTGCCATTGACCGTGAGAATCGTGTCGCCCGCCTGCAGAGCCGCGAGTGCAGGCATTGTCGCGGGCGCACGCACGGCGCCCACGATTCGTGTCCCCACAATCACCTCACCATACTTGAGCCCCAGAAAGGTGAGCACCAGGAACGCCAGCAGAAAATTCATGGTGACGCCGGCGAGCATGATGAACAGGCGCGCCATCAGCGGCTTGGACTCGAACCAGCGGGACTCGGGCACCGGCTTGGGGCCGAAGGGCATCATGGCCTCCGGATCGAACCCGGGATCGCCCGCCTTCAATCCATCGCCTTCCTCGGTGCCGCCCTCCATGAACGCCGACTCGGCGTCATGACGCGACGCCATGCGCACATAACCGCCCAGCGGAAGCGCGGCGAGCACGTATTCCGTCTCGCCTCGTCGCACCTTGAACAGCGCTTTTCCAAAGCCGATGGAAAAACGCGGTGCGTACACGCCGCAGAGCTTCGCAGCAATGAAATGGCCGAGCTCGTGCACGAACACCACGAGCCCGAACACGATGATCGGGGAGAGAATGGCTAGCATGGATACCGCTCCGTCACGTGCCGGCGCGCATCGGCGTCGACAGCAAGAATCTCGTCCCGCGTAGTCGCGCGATCGTTTGCGAGCGCGTCGAGCGCATCGCCAATCGCACGAGGAATGTCACCAAAGCCGATCGCGCCATCCAGGAAGAGCGCCACGGCCTGCTCGTTCGCCGCGTTGAACACCACCGGCGCCGCCCCTCCCGCCCTGCCCGCGGAAATACCGAGGCGGAGCGTGGGAAAGTTCGCGTGCCGCACCGGCTCGAACAGCAGCGGCGAGCACGCCACCGGATCGAAGCGTGGTACCCCGTCGTCCTCAAGGCGATCCGGATGCGTGAACGCATACAGAATCGGAAGTTCCATGCTCGGCGCACCGAGTTGCGCCACCACGCTGCCATCGATGAACTCCACGAACGAGTGCACGATGCTCTGCGGGTGCACGACCACATCGATCTGATCGTATGCCAGGCCGAAGATGTGGTGAGCCTCGATCACCTCCAGCGCCTTGTTGGCGAGTGTTGCACTGTCCACGGAGATCTTCCGGCCCATGCGCCACGTGGGATGATTGAGCGCGTCGCCGAGTGTGGCCGCGGCAATACGCTCGGGGCTCCACTCGCGGAAGGGCCCGCCGGATGCCGTGAGCACCACACGCCGTACCTCGCGCATTGGACGCGCTCCGATGCACTGGAGAATGGCGCTGTGCTCACTGTCCACCGGAACCAGTTCCCCGCCACCGCGCGCGGCCGCATCGGTGACCAGTGCGCCTCCCATCACGAGCGACTCCTTGTTGGCCAGCGCCACACGCTTGCCCAGCTCCAGCGCCACGAGCGTGGCGTCGAGTCCCGCAGCGCCCACCACGGCGTTCAACACGATGTCGACGTCGGGACGCGATGCCGCCTGCACCAGACAGTCCTCGCCGCACCCCCAGCCGCGCGGCGCCACCTCGTCGTCCTCGCCGCGCACCAGCCCCAGGAAGGCATCAGGATGTCGCGCGCCCTGCTCCGCCAGCAGACGCTCGTTCCTGAATGCGGTGAGCGCGGCCACGCGAAACTCCCCCGAATGCCGCTCCACCACCCGGAGCGCTGCGGTACCGATGGAGCCCGTGGAACCGAGCAGCGCAATGCCGCGTTGCGTCACCCGAGAACCGGCATCGTCAGCCAGCCAATGAGCAGATACGCGATCGGCAGCACGAAGAACAGACTGTCGAAGCGGTCCAGCACGCCGCCATGTCCCGGAATGATGCGCGAGCTGTCCTTCATGCCACTCTCGCGCTTGATGAGGCTCTCGAACAGATCGCCGATCTGCGCGGCCACACTGATCGCGGCGCCGAAGACGAGCGCGCCGAGCGTGCTGAATCCGAGATGCGTGACTGGCAGGAGGATGTAGCGGGCGCAGATCCAGGACACGAGCATGCTGGCCACCAACCCGCCCACCGCACCGGAAATCGTCTTTCCCGGGCTTACCGCAGGAATCAGCTTTGGACCGCCGGCGCTGCGTCCCACGAAGAAGGCGCCGATGTCGCTCGCCCACGTCACAAGCAACGGCACGATCAGCAGTACGCCCCCGGGTGTGAGCGAGATCGGACCCAGATGATGGGCGCCGACCACGTCGTAGCTCCGCACCGTGTCGTGATAGCGAATGGCGTAGCCGAACGAGAGCATGCCCGCCGTATACAGCACACCGAACACAGTGGTGGCCACAGCGGCGAGCGGCTGGCCTGCCACGCCGCGCATCCAGATCGTCGCGCCGGCGATGGCCAGCACAATGCTGGCAGCGGCAGCCGCAGAGACGCTGAACGCGCCCAAGTAGTGGGCGTGCACGGCCAGCGGAAGCAGCCCCGCGAGCGCGATGCCGATGTCGCCGAGCGGCCGCGCACCGGTCGCCCGGGCAATGCGATAGTACTCCCAGGCGCCGAGTGCGCTGACGATGGCCAGCATGGCGGCAAGCGGCGCGCCCCCCACGAGCACGATGCACAGCGCGAGGGGGGCGGCAACAACAGCGAACAGGATGCGGAGCGCGAGTTCGCTCATCGCGGGCGGTGCCGGTGAATGATCAGACTCAGACTTCCATGATCTCGGCCTCTTTGGCCTTGATCATCGTGTCGAGCTTGCCGATGGCATCGTCATGCGCCTTCTGCAGGTCCTTCTCGGCGTGCTTCACGTCGTCTTCGCTCACACCGGTGAGCTTCTTGAGCGCATCGCGCCCGTGCGTGCGTCCGTGGCGTACCGCGATCTTTCCATCCTCCGCCAGCTTGTGCACGATCTTCACGAGATCCTTGCGGCGCTGCTCGTTCATCTGCGGCAGGGGGACGCGAATCACGCCGCCCTGCGACGAGGGCTCGAGGCCCAGGTCGGAATCGCGAATGGCCTTCTCGATGGCCTTCGCTCCGCCCTTGTCGAAGGGCGTGACGAGGAGGGTGCGCGGCTCGGGGGCAGCGATGCTCGCCACCTGATTGAGCGCCATCATCTGGCCGTACATCTCCACGCGAACGGTGTCGAGCATGTTCGGTGTGGCCTTGCCAGAACGCACGGAGGAGAACTCACGCTTCGCGGCCTCGAGGGCCTTCTCCATCTCCGAGCGTGCGTCCTTGAGGATATCCTGGATAGTTGTCATTTCACGAGGGTGCCGATGCGCTCACCACGCACTGCTGCGAGGATGGCGCCCGGACGGTGAATGTTCAACACGATCAGCGGCAGCGAATTCTCCTTGCAGAGTGTCACGGCCGTCTGGTCCATGACCTTCAGCTCCTCGAGCATGACATCCCGATAGCTGATCTCGTCATAGAAGCGGGCATTGGCGTCGACCTTCGGATCGGCAGAATACACGCCATCGACGCTCGTTGCCTTGATGATGACCTGGGCCTTCATCTGGATGGCGCGGAGCACCGCGGCGGTATCGGTACTGAAATACGGATTGCCGGTGCCTGCCGCAAAGATCACGATGCGCCTCTTCTCGAAATGGCGCATCGCGCGGCGACGGATGTACGGCTCCGCGAGCTCCTCCATGCGGATGGCGGTCATCACGCGGGTCTCGAGCCCCTTGCGCTCGAGAATGTCCTGCACGGCGAGTGCATTGATCACGGTGCCCAGCATGCCCATGTAGTCGGCACTCACGCGATCCATGCCCGTCCTGGAGAGCTGCGAGCCCCGGACGATGTTGCCCCCGCCGATCACCAGCCCCACCAACGCACCGGCCTCCACCACGGATCCGATCTCGTCAGCGATCCGTGAGATCGTGTCGAAATCGAATCCGATCCCGCGCGTTCCGGCGAGTGCCTCGCCGGAGATCTTCAGCAGAATGCGCGGATAGGCGAGGCCGGCCACCCCGTCGGTCACTCCTGGCCCATCTGGAAGCGGGCGAAGCGCCGGATGCTCACACCGCTACCCGCCTCCTTCAGCAGATCCGCGATCGACTTGCTGTCGTCGCGCACCCATGGCTGGTCGATCAGCGTGACTTCCTTGTAGAACTTGTCGATGCGCCCTTCCACCATCTTTTGCACGATGTTGTCTGGCTTGCCGCTGGCCGATGCCTGCTCGGCAAAGATGCGGCGCTCCCGTTCGACAATGTCCGCAGGGACATCATCACGCGTGACCGACACCGGCACGCTCGGCACGCCGGCCGCAATATGCTCGGCGATGGTGCGCGCCAACTGCTGGCCTGCGTTGCCGGTTAGGCCGGCGATCTCCACGAGCGCGCCGACCTTGCCATTGTGATGGACGTACGAGCCCACCGCGCCTGATCCGCTGAAGCGCGCATAGCGACGCAGCATGATGTTCTCGCCAATCCTCCCCGAAAGCACCTTGAGCGCATCGCCCAGGGCACCGTCGCTCCCGAAGGGCCGGCCCAGCAGGGCGGACCCTTCGGCGTTGGACACCACGTCGTTCGTGGAGTCGTCGGCAAGCAGCGTCTGGGCAATGCGATCGGCGATCGCGCCGAAATCGTCGTTGCGGGCCACGAAGTCGGTCTCGCTGTTCAGCTCCACCAGCGCGCCCGTGGCGCCGTTCTCGGAGAT
>JBBSVF010000087.1:0-10849 GCA_038233745.1 Gemmatimonadales bacterium | reverse complement strand
CGCACAATCATGTATTTCTGCTGAAGATGGCGCTGTTCGTGGGGCTGGTGGGGCTGGAGGTGTGGCCCATGCGGGTACTCCTTCGCTGGCGTCGCGATCCCGCGGCCGCGAACGCGCGCGACGCGGGGCGGATCGAAGTGATCAGCTACATGGAGTGCGCAGTGGTGGTCGCGATGGTACTCGCAGCGGTGAGCATGGCGCGCGGTGCCGGTGCTGTCGGCACTGTGGGCGCGACGCGGGATGCGGCTGTACCGACGTCTGCCGGGGGCGGCGCGGGATCTGCGGCGCATCGTGACTCAGCGGCTGTTGCGGCGGGGGGGGAGGTTATGGCACCCGTGCAGCCCAGTGGCAGTGAGACCGTGACCCCCGACGACATCGCGCTGCTCACCCACGAGATCGCGATGCCGCTGGCCGGCGTGGATCCCGGCGTGCTGCACAGCAACTTCGATGAGCGGCGCGGCGGAGGCACGCGGCGTCACGAGGCGCTGGACCTGATGTCGCCGAGGGGGACGCCTATTCGCTCGGCGGCCAGCGGCAGGGTGCTGAAGCTCTTCCGGAGTACGAATGGCGGGCTGATGATATACGCAGCCGATTCGTCGGAGCGGTTCATCCTGATGTACGCGCATCTCGATGCGTATGCCCCCGGGTTGAAGGATGGGTCGCGGGTGACGCGCGGTGAGGTGATCGGCACCGTGGGGAGTACCGGAAATGCTCTGGCCAGTGCGCCGCATCTGCATTTCGCGGTGGCGCGGAGCGCGGATGTGCGGCGGTGGTCGAAGGGGCGGCCGATCGATCCGTTGCCGGTGTTGCGGGGGTCGGTGGGCAGATGAGCTTGCTGGGGGGCCTATCGCGGAAGCCGGAGATCAGGCGTTTCCACCAGGGCGCCCACGATGGAGAAGGCGCCGCCGGCATACGCGAAGTAGGCCGACTGCCCGAACTCGCGGGCGAGCTGCACGGCGGCCTCGCGCCCGAGGGCGACGGCGATGCCCTGCTCGCGGTGCCGGCCATCGGGGGAGACACCGTCCACCTGCACGGACATCAGGCCGGCCTCGCGCACTCGGAGGCGGAGGGCGTCCCGGAGCTGGATGTTCTCCTCTGGGCTCATCGATTGCCCTCGCGGATTGTTCGCCGTGAGCACCACAAAGCTCGCCGGCAGGCCGCGGTCGGCCAGGAGCCCCTGCACGTGCAGTGAGAGCGGCTGCCGCAGATCGATCCACAGCGAGTTCGACTCGGGGAAGAATTCCAGGAAGGTCTCCGGATAGAGACGCCAGCTCGGATCGTCCGCCGGGCGCATCGTGGCGGCGGGATCGTCGGGCTCCGTGTCTGGGAGGATCTGTTGTGCGCTTGAGCTCATCAGCCCGTTCAGGAGCGAGTCCGCGACCTCGGCGGTCATGGCCTGTCGGGCTGGACTCCAGGGTTCTCCCGAGCTCTCTGGCAGGAGGACGCCTTCGTCGATGAACTGCCCGACCAGACCGTGGGCGAGAGCAGCGAAGGCCAGTCCCGATGCGGCGTGGGCGTCGGTGCCGCGGAGTAGGCCCTGCTCGCGAAGGCGCGCGAGTGGGGCAACTAGGTCGTCATATGCCAGAAACTTCAGGAGGTTGAGCTGCTGGAAGGTGGCTGCACCCTTCTGATCCGCGGTGGTCGCGGCGAGCGGCCGGGCTAGCGACGCGTGGAACATGGCGCGATAGAGCTCGGCGTGCTCGACGCCGAATTGGACGAAGCGCTCGAACACCTCGAAAGCGTGGTCTACCCCACTTTTATTAACTGTACGTCGCCCAATGAACTCACGGAGTCTCTCGAAGCCTGTCATCGCTACGGTGCCAAGAATCTCTGCGATGCCGGCCGGGAAGTGGTGATACGGGGCGTTGGCACTCACGCCAGCCGCGGTGGCTACTGATCGAAGACTGGCGCTCGCGACTCCGCTGTGCTCGACGATACGGAGAGCACAGGCAGCAATCGAGGCTTTGAGCTTAGGGTCGGGATTACGAGGTCTGCCCATATTCCTTTTACGGTGTAAAGATTACTTCAATTTTAAAATGTATGCCGTCAAGTATATGCGCAAGAGATGGCCGAACGGCTCATGGTGGTTCTGACGCCGGTGCCTGCCTCATCTCTCCGCTACTTCACCTCGCTCGGCTACGATCGGCTTGCCGTGCATTCGCAGGTTGACGATGTACATTAGGCGCGTGGCGCTCCGCGTCAGGGCTCCCACGAATCCCGGACGCTCCATCCAGGCGAATAATCCAGAAGTTCCCGCGCGCGGCTGGTGTCCAGAGTGTGCTCGCGCGTGAGGTGACCCACCGGATAGTGCGTGAGCGGAGGAGCGCCGCGCATCCATCCTGTGCGCCACGCGCCCTCCAGCAGCAAGGCCAGTCCTCGCGCCACCAGTGTTGGCATGTACGCGATGCGGACCGGTACTCCCGCCCGCGCCAGCGCGACGCGAAGCAGCGCGTCCACGCTGATGTGATCCGCGTGAGAGATGTTGAATGCACCTGACACCCACGGCCGCTCGAGTGCCGAATGCACGGCCATGGTGAGGTTCCCCACATGCGTGACGGACACGTGCGTCGCGCCATTGCCGGGAACGCACAGCCATCCCAGCCGTCGCGCGGCGACCAGCCGAGGCAACAGCGTCGTGTCCCCGGGTCCGTAGACGATGTGCGGTCGCAGCACCACCGCACCCGGCGCGATCGCGCGAACCAGGCTCTCGGCCTCCGCCTTGGTGCGTGCGTAGGCCGAGCGTGGACAGTCGCCGATCGGCGCGTCTTCGCGGACGTGTTCGGTGCGCGCCTGGTCCGAGTACACACTCGAGCTGCTCACGTGCACCACGCGGGCACCGCCAAAGGTGGCAAGCGTCCGCCGGGTCCCCTCGACGTTCACGGCGCGAAAGTGCGCCTCGTCGCCCCAGTCGCCCACATGCGCCACGCAGTGGACGACGGCATCGACGTCTGGCGCGCCGGCCAGCGGCTGCGTGACGTCCCACTGGCGATATCCCGGCAGTCTGCCAGTCGTCGCATCAGGCGCGCGCCGTCCGAAAGAGAAAGACTTCATGGTTCCGCGCCGCGAGGTCGAGCGCCACATGCCGCCCCACGAACCCGCTGGCGCCGGTCACGGCGATCCTCAGGCGACCCATCCACACGCTCGCTCGCGCAGTGCCTGCTTGTCCACCTTCGCAGAGCGCCCGACCGTCGGGAGCGTATCCAGCCGGACAACGTCGGGGATGGCCGACGCGCCTCGGCGCACGGCATGCCGCACGCGCGCCAGCACCACATTCCCCGTCTCACCCGGCTCCGGCTCCACCACGAGCACGACCTTCTCGTCGGCGAGCTCCTCGTCGAAGACACCGATGAGTGCGCAACGTCGCACCCCCTGAATGCGTTCGATCACGGGCTCATGAAGTTCCGGATAGATGTTGTACCGTCCCCGGATGTTCATGTCCTTCGCGCGTCCGTGCAGCACGATGCGCCCCTCCTCCATGCGCGCGAGGTCGCCGCACCGAATCGGCCAGGGTTTTACCCCGGCTCGTGAGCCAATCCCCCAGCGCCCGCGCCTCGGCGGTTACCGCGAAGAAGTGCGTGACACGATGCGTCTCGAGGCTGGCCGCCATGCGGCTGGGCGCAAAGGTGCCGCCCGGCGCGACGATAGCCCTGGCGCCCGCGAGCAGCGCGGGGAGGATCAGGTGCACGTCGCGCGATTCGCTGAGTCGCAGGCGGCGACCGCCATAGTGTCACTGGAAGTCTACCTCTTGCGATCCACTGAAGGCACATTACTGTTACTGGTAAGATACATTATCTATCACAAACGGAACTTTAATGGATCTGGATGGACGAGCCGATGTCTGTGAGGCGTTGAGGCTGGTGGGCGAGTTACTCGCCGCGGATGGGCACGAATACGCCATCACCATCCTCGGTGGCGCCGCGCTCAGCCTGCTCGGAATCATCGAGCGCGCGACTGATGACGTCGACATCCTCGCCTTCGCGACCCCTCGCGCCAACGCCGCCCCTGACCAAGGCACGCTGCGAGAGCCCCCAGAGCCGATTCCGGAACCGCTAGGCCGTGCGGCGGCCACCGTGGCGCGCGACCTGGGACTCGACCCACACTGGCTCAACACCGGTCCGGCGCTCCAGTGGCGCGCTGGCCTCCCGCCGGGACTGGAGCAGCGGATAGAATGGCGCCACTACGGAGCGCTCTGGGTCGGCATCGTTGCGCGATACGACTTGATCTTCTTCAAGCTCTTCGCGGCTGCAGACTCGATCGGCCCGAAAAGCGTTCACTACCAGGACCTCTTGGCACTCCAGCCGTCGGCGGCGGAGCTCGAGGAGGCGGCCGTATGGGTGCGCTCTCAGGATGCGTCCCCCGCCTTCGCCGAAGTCCTGAACCGGGTGATTAGCCATGTGCGCACAGACGTCGGGCTCGAGTAGGCGCTCCAAGGGCACTTCAGGAATCGCCGGCGCCCAAGGTGCCGGCGATCGCGGCGACGGGAATCACAATGAATCTGGAGCGTCGGACGCGCATACAGAGCTGCAACAGCTTTCTGATCGGCTACGACATGCGATCCTGACCGTCGTCTGGCGGCAGTGGCGCGTCCTGGGCGCCGGGGCCGTGAGCCGGCCAGTAGCGGGGCAGGGGTCGCGCGATGGGGAGGAGCCCCGCCACCGCCTCCACGCGCTCGTGGACCCCGAAGCGCTCGTTCTCGTCTCCCTCGTGCTTCTCGACCACGAGCAGCGCTTGGGCGACCTGCTTCACGACTGGGGCGCTCGTAACTCCGACTTGCTGAGCGTCCAGCGGATGAAGAACCTGGAAGCGGACTACCCCGAACCGGTGCGCGGGCAGTTGACGCACCGCGTGGGATGGTTCGCCGCCGTGGCTCGAGATGTTGGCAAAGACCTTCGGTGGCGCAAGTTGGCGCAGGGATGGAACGAGGTGCCGGGTCGCCGACCCGAGGCCGCCGAGCATCAAGGGGAGCCACTGGATCGCCTGCAAGCGCGCGCCCACGGGGCGCACGCGCCAGCCAATGCGTCTACGAAGGTGCGCGCCACGCGCGCACGCCTCGTCGCGGGCACCACATTGATGCTTCGACTCCGGCTCGGCCTCGGCGTCGGCGTCAAGGCAGACCTCATCGCCTTCCTCCTCGGCCGCGTGGAGGAGTGGGCGACCGTGCGCGAGATCGCTGATGCGACCGGCTACACAGTAGCTGCCGTGCGCCGCGCCGCGGAGGACCTGGCTGCAGCGCGTCTTGTCGAGTCGCTCGACGGCCATCCGGCTGGCTACCGCGCCATGTATGAGGCCTGGGCGCCGCTGTTAGAATTCCGAGACCGTCCGCCTCGCTGGGCGAGCTGGCACGAGCGCTTCCAGTTCGCGACCGCTTTTTTGCAGTGGGCGGACGACGCGCGCGAGCGACCGTTGAGCACCTACGCGTTCGGGACGCACGGACGGCACCTCCTCGAGCGATACCGCCCCGCATTCGAGCGCGATCTCGTGGCCGTCTGGAGCGCGCACTCACCGGTACAGGATTGGGCGGCGTTCGTCAGCCAATCCGTCCGAGCCCTCGCCTCGTGGATGGAGGAGAGGGCCTAGCGTGGTGAGGCAGAGAGCACACGACGAATGTCCATGGCTACTGGCGACCCGCTCCCTGTTGGCCAGTATGACGCGGTGAGCCCTCCCGCATCCCCCGGTCGCATTTAACGTTTGGCTTTGCCGGTGTTCGGAAGCGGCACAAGCCCACCTATTTCAGGGCCAACGGAAAGGCGGAGCGTTTCCGAACGACCTCCACTCTCAGAACTGTGGTAAGTCGCCGATTCCGCAGTTCGTCCATCGCTCTACAATGGGGATTGCAGCCTGTCAGCACGGCATACGTCGTCCCTGTCCCCTGCCCGTTCAGTTACGCCAAGGCGTCGGGCGGCACTGACTGCTGAGCCGTCATCTTTCTTCACGCCTCCCCACGGCATGGCAGCACCCCGTGCAGCAGCATCTCGATCAGGTGTGATGCCGTCACAAGTCGCTCGGCCATGCGCGAGACCTCGGATGTGGTCCCGAGGTCAATCCCTTCGTCGATGAACTCCAGTACGAGGCCATGCGCGAGCGTCGCAATGGCCTTCGCCCCATCCCTCTGTCGAGCTGGCGGAGTGCCTGCCTGAACCATGGTCTTCATGGCGATTACGAAGGCTTCGTAGGTGATCGCTTTCGCGACCGTGAGCCCACCATACGTTCGCGCGCCCCGTACAGTCTTCATGGTAGCAACGTTCACCGCAGCCAGCTTCGGGGCCAAGCGTGGTGAGAACATGGCTCGATACAAGTGCGGGTGCTCCAGGCCGAACTGAACGTACCGTTGGAATACCAGTCGCACTCTTTCCTCCGCCGGCGGCAGGAAGGGCTCCCCGAGTGTTGCTGCCAAGTGGTCAAAGCCGCGTGTGGCCACCGCCGCGAGCAGTTCCGTCGCCCCGTCGCGAAAGTGCGAGTACGACGCGGCGTTGCTCGCGCCGACCGCCAAACTCACCGCCGTAGCACTCAGTGAATCGGCGCCGCTGCGCTCGACCACGGCGAGCGCTTCATTCACCAGCATCTCGCGGAGCTCCGGACCGGATGCTCGATTCTTGTGCTTGTACGCCATCGGGAAGGTGGAGGGGGTTGCGTTGAACGTAAGGTAGCCTTATCTTGCCTTCAACACAAGCCTTGAGGGCGCCGATGCCGAATCCGCCACGAACGTTCCCGTTGGAAATCATCCGCAATCACGCGATCGTGCGTATCGGGCGCGCCGCCGCCCTGCTCGACACCGGCTCGCCGCTCAGCTTCCGCGCCCCTGCACTGGTCTCGGAGCAGCTTGGAGAGCCCATCCGCTGGCTGGTCGGCACGGACGTGCTCACACGTGACCGAGTGCTGCTCGACTGGTCGGGCCGTCGGGTGGTCATCGGTGGACCCGCTCTTTCGGGGGAGTCCCTGCCCCTGGTGCCTCACGCGGGCCTGTTCCAGATCGAAGTTGAGGGTGCCCACGGCGCCGCACTCGCATTCCTCGACACCGGCGCCCACCTCTCCTATGCGCCGGCATCGGCGGTACGCGGCCTCGTACCGGTTGCCCACGAGCGGGACTTCTATCCGCTCTTTGGCGAGTTCGACGTCCCCGTCTATGCCCTGTCCGTCCGGGTCGGACGACGCAAGATTCGCGGGCGGTACGCCGTCCTGCCTGAGCTGCTCGCCATGCTGCTCGCCGGTGTTGGCGGCACCGGGTGGATCCTCGGCAGCGACTTCTTCCGGGACCGCGCCATTCAGCTCGACCTCGCGAACAACCGCGTGATCGACACGACCGTCGTCGCTCCGCGGCAGCGTACCACGTCACGCTACGCCTTGGGACAGAACGCTGAGAACGGCGAAGGGCCGGCGCTCGAAACAGCTGACAGCACAACCAATGAGGGCATCGAAGGCTGGCGTGGATGGCGCCTCACGGATGTTGGCGGCTCGCCGCACCTGCAGTCCATCACCGCGGGAGATCTCTGGGACGGTCCCTGCTTCACTTCAAATGAACTTCCAGTCGTGACGAGCATACGCCGCCATACAGGAATTCACGCTTACGTTACCCCCGGGCAGATGCAGTCGGTACTGCGCGGACCTGCTCTCGTGTACGGCCAGCTCACGCTGCACGGGCAGGTATGCGTGCACGAGACGGGCTACCGTGCGGAGCACGCGCGCATCGACCGGCTCTTCTTGCGCGCGTGTGGAAAGCATGCGCCCAGCAATGCGCCGCTGACCGGGGTGCTTCTTCTCGACGCTGAGAACTACGAACCAGGCTCGTACTGCGCCTGCGACTCGCTCGCTCCGCACGAGTGGCTGAGCTACGAGCAGCTCGATACCCTCGCCGGTCAGCTCGGAGATCGCTACCAGTGCGATGTGATCATCGACGCGGAGCGCGCTCGCGCTCCGACGTACGCTTGCGCACAGCGGCGACGTTCACGAAACATTCACGCGCGGAGCGCCTGATGTCTCAGATCGGAAAGCTGGTCGAGGTAGTTCAGGTGACGTTGAATGAGGCCGGTCGCGCAGGCTCCATGCGCCCGAACACTGTGCATCCCGATCACCCGGCTGTTCAGCACACCCCTGATGCACCCGAACCCGTCCGCCGTGAAGAGCGCGACGTGTTTCACACCGCCCATGGCGCATGACAGAACAAGAAGCGCCATTCGCTGTCCTGCACATCCCGCACGCGTCGACTTTCATTAGCGACGAGGTCCGTGCGAGCTTCTGCGTCGACGGGGCATCCCTCGCCGACGAGTTGCTTGAAATGACAGACTGGTTCACGGATGAGCTCTTCGGACCAGATGAGCGACTCGCGAAGGCTGTCATGTATCCGGTGAGTCGCCTGGTGGTTGACCCAGAGCGCTTCGAGAACGACGAGCATGAGCCCATGGCCTCTCGAGGCATGGGAGTGATCTACACGCACACGTCGCGTCATTCTCTCTTACGGAACCCACTGGATGCCCTGACTCGTGAGCAGCTTCTGCACGCCCACTATCGGCCCCACCACGAGCGGCTCACTTCGGCAGTCGATGCCGCTTTGACTGCATGGAACTCATGCTTGGTGGTCGACTGTCACAGCTTTGGCTCGATGCCCAAGGCATATGAGTTCGACCAATCACTCTCGCGACCAGACATTTGTATCGGAACGGACGCGTACCACTCGCCACGAGCGCTGATTGACGCAGCTGAGCAATTGTTCGTGGATGCCGGCTTTCGCGTCGCGCTTGACCGTCCATTCTCGGGCGCGATGGTGCCATCGTCGCACTACCGTCGCGATTCCCGGGTGATGGCTTTGATGGTGGAGGTCAATCGCGGACTCTACATGGATGAACGCTCCGGACAGCGTCTCCCAGCATTTGGCGAAGTACGGGACAGGATCCAAACAGTCGTTCGAGGAATTGTCTCGCTCGCGTCACACTGATTCTTCGCGGGTACGGGATGGTGGTCCTGGACTCAACTGGTCGTCGCAACACGAGGAGTGTGGTCAGATTGTAGGAGCGCTTCGAGTGCCTCGGCTGGGGTGCGCCAATCGAGTGTCTTGCGTGGTCGCGTGTTGATCGTGAAGGCGACGGCAGTCAACTCAGTGACGCTCATGGCACTCAAATCGGTCCCCTTTGGAAAGTACTGCCGTAGTAGGCCGTTGGTATTCTCGTTCGTGCCGCGCTGCCATGGGCTGCACGGATCACAGAAATAGATCTGCAGCCCCGGAGTCGATGCGGAGGCGCACATGCTGCGACATCTCCGTGCCTTGATCCCATGTGAGGGACCGTCGCAACTGTTCTGGCAGACCCGCGATGGCGCTCGTGATCGCATCACGCACTGCCTCCGCGCCGTGCCCGGCGAGCGCTGGACCGTTCTTCTCTTGCCGGCCTCCATCGCGGCCCGGCATCGGGGGCAGATGAAGCAGCATGGTGAACCGCGTCGTGCGCTCGACCAATGTGCCGATGGCGGAACTCTGCAGGCCGAGGATGAGATCGCCCTCCCGATGTCCCGGGATGGCCCGGTCCCCGACGTGAGGCGGCCGTCCGCTGATCAGCACGTCCGGCGTCACAAACCCCTTGCCACGCCCGTGTGGCGCACGTGGGACGCGCAACGCGCGTCCCGTCCGCAGGCACGCGGTTTGTTCGCGACGCAACGCCCCACGCCCCTGGACGTACAACGCCTGATAAATCGCTTCATGGCTAATGCGCATGGTGGGATCGTCCGGAAAGTCCACTGGCAGTCGATGCGCATTCTGCTCAGGTCTCCACGCCAGTGCCCAGCGTCGGTGCTGGCGCGGCCCATGGCGCCGGGACTTCCATCGCACGTCGGGGCCGGGAATCGACTGCCCACTCGGCGCAACCACGCTGCCCGAGCGTCGCTCCATCACGTAGCACCGCAGCGCGTCGTGTATCGCAGGGCGCGCCACTTTGGGGCGACGTGACGCGCGGTCGGCGTGCCACTGCGCGATGGTGGCTCGGTACTCGAACCCGCCGGACCGTGTCGCGGCATTTCGGCGTAACTCGCTCGAGATCCTCGAGAGTGCGCGCTTCATCCGTCGCGCACTCTCGCGCACGCCGTGCTCCTTCGCCCGCAGGAGGGCCAGTTCCTCACGCTCCGTCATCGAGAGATAGCGCGCCGAGCGCGTCGGCGCGGACATCGCCAGCTGAGATGAGGCATACCACCACCTCCCGGAACCATCGTACACCGACCCGAGGCAGACGCCCTCCGTGCGCGCAGCCACCTCGCTGGACTGTCCCGCCGCGACGGCGATCCAGAATCGCCGCCGTTCGGCGCGGTGCACCACGGGAGGCCGTCCCGGGGACGGTAGTGCACGGCGCTGCGCGCGGTCAGACTGCCGCTTCTTTCGCTTGATCATCAAACACCTCAATCATCGAGGTGTTGCCACGACCGATTGAAGCCACCCAATACCTCTCGATTCGGTACAGCGAGCGCTTGCCCGCGGCTGGCATCGAAGCGTCGGTGGGCAGCCGCGGGGATGCCTACGATAACGCGATGGCCGAGTCCGTGATCGGCCTCTTCAAAACGGAAGTGATTCGGCATGGCGGACCTTGGACGATGTGGAGTTCGCGACGCTCGAGTGGGTCGCGTGGTTCAACACCTGCCGGCTCATGGAGCCGCTCGGCTACCTACCCCCGGCAGAGTACGAAGAGCAGTTTGTGAACCTGACCACCGCTCCAGCAACAGTTGGAGCACTCAACTATTAACTCGGCCATTGTTTAGTTGACAAACGGGGTACATGGTGATACAATTACGCCATGTCTCATCCTGATGCGCGCACGCTGAAGCCGGCGGCCCAAGCGGAGAAGCGGCGCATTGCAATGGCCATGCGGGACGCGGG
>JBBSVF010000086.1:0-10900 GCA_038233745.1 Gemmatimonadales bacterium | reverse complement strand
GGCGAACAGCAGCGCGTTGCAATCGCACGGGCGCTTGTGAACGATCCGTTCGTCCTGATTGCCGACGAGCCCACCGGCAACCTCGATGACCGCGCCACCCGTGGCATTTTCCAGCTGCTGCGCGAGATCAACGCCGGCGGCACCGCCGTGGTCATGGCGACGCACAACCTGGATCTCATCAGGCGCCAGGAGTTCCGCACTATCGAAATGGCGCGCGGTACGATCGTGTTCGATTCGTCGGCCGAGAACGCGACTCCGGACGACACGCCATGAGAAATGCCGTTCGCGATGCCCTCGACACCGCCCGGCGTGCGCCCCTGCTCAGTGTGTTGGGGATCACCACCATCGCCTTCAGCCTGTTCGCCTTCGGCCTGTTCGGCCTCGTAGCGCTCAACATCCGCGAGGCACTGGATCGGCTGGAGGATCGGGTGGAGATCCGCGCCTTCGTCTCAGAGGGCACGCCCCCCGAAGCCATCGCGGCAGCGGGCGGCGACATCGCGGCGTACACCGAGGTGCTCTCGGCGAAAACCGTGACATCGGAACAGGCACTCGCGCGAGCGCAAAAGGAGCTCGGCGAGTTTCGCGACGTGTTCGAGAATGCCGTGCTTCCGCCGTCCATCGACGTACAGCTCAAGCCGGGGTTCCGTGATCCCGTGACCGTGCGCCGCGTGGCCGCACGCCTGCGCGCCTTCCCCTTCGTGGATGACATCCGCTACGGCGAGGAGTGGATCGAGAAGCTGTACCGGCTGCGCAACATCGCTGGTATCGCCGGGCTGGCACTCGGGCTGGCCTTCGCGCTGGTGAGTGTGATCATCATCGGTGCCACCATCCGCATGGAAGTGCTCGCGCGCGCGAAGGAGATCTCGATCATGCGCCTTGTGGGCGCCACCGACGCCTATATCCGTCGCCCTTTTCTCGTGGAAGGCCTCGTCAAGGGGCTGCTGGGCGGCGTCGTGGCGCTGGGGATGACGTACGTGTGCAAGGCACTCATCGATCGCTACATCATCCACGCGATGTTCTTCGATCGGCGAATCGTGCTGCTCGGCCTTCTCTTCGGCGCGCTGATCGGGCTCGTGGGCAGTGCGCTGTCGGTGGGCAGGCATCTGAAGCAGGTCTGATGCGCTGGCGCGCGCTTGCCTTGTGCCTGTCCGTGGCGATGGCGCCTGCGCTGCACGCGCAGACGGCCGACGCCCGGTTGCGCGCGCAGCGGGCCGAACTGGAGCGCATTCGTCGAGAGCGGTCGGATCTCGAACAGCGAATGACGACGCTGCAGGGAAGCGTGCACGACCTGCGCGAGGAGATGGTGATCCTCGACCGGCAGCGCGCGTCCACCGAGTTGGTGCTCACGACGCTCGACAAGCAGCTCGCGTCAATCACCGAGGCAGTGGTGGATGCCAGCGATCGCATGGCCAATGCGGAAGCCGGTCTCTCACTGCGGCGCTCCACGCTCCAACGACGCCTCGTGGAGATCTACAAGCGCGGTCCGCTATACGGCGCAGAAGCCCTGCTCACTGCGCGGTCATTCGGTGAACTGGTCGCGCGATACAAATACCTGCACGAGCTCGCATTGCACGATCGCTCGCTGGTGCGAAAGGTGGAAGCGCTGCGCAATGACATCTCGCGGCAGCGGAGCGAACTGGTGAAGCTGCGTGACGCCGTCGAGGAGAACCGTGGCGAGAAGCAGCGCGAGGAGGAGCGCCTCGCCATCCTCACGCGCATGCGCACTACGTCGCTGCAGGAGGCGCAGCGCAGCACGCAGCAGATCCAGGATCGCCTGGCGCGCATTCGTCAGTCGGAAACGCGGCTGGGCGGCGTCCTCGCATCGCTGGAAGCGACGCGGCGGCGCGCGGAGAGCAGTCGGCCGGCCACGGCCCGCACGGCCAGCACCCTGCGCACCAGCGATCTTGGCAATCTCTCGTGGCCGGTGGAAGGCACGGTCCTGTATCGCTTCGGCCGCGTGATCAATCCGAACAACACCACCACGCGCTGGAATGGCGTCGGTATCGCGGCGTCTGTCGGGACACCGGTTCGCGCCGTCGCTCCGGGGTCCGTGGTCGCGGTGGGATCGCAGGGAACCTACGGACTCACGGTGATCGTGAATCACGGTGGCGGAGACTATTCCATCTACGCGTCTCTCGCCTCGGCCGCGGTGCGCAGCGGTGGCACCATCCGGAAGGGCGACGTGATCGGCACCGTCGGTGTGTCGGACCCCGATGTGAAGCCGCATCTGCACTTCGAGATCCGTCAGAATCCCCAGCAACACGCTGTCGATCCCGAAAGCTGGCTGCGAGGGTCACCGTGACCGCCACCACGTGCCGTTGCGCCGTGTGCGGGCGCTTTCGCGCGTACGCCACCGACGACGAGTTCTGCATCGTCTGCGGCAACGACAGTCTCGAGCCCACGTGCGAGTGTGGGCGCGCCTTCGACTATGCGCTGGCCGAGACAGGCGACGTGCATTGCCCGCGCTGCGGCCGCGTGCTGCGTGGCGCACCTCCGCTGGCTGAATGAGTCCTGCGCGCAAACGACGCGGCTTGCGTGCTCCACGGGCTCCCTCCCCACTGCTCGGCGCACATGTCAGCGCGGCCGGCGGCGTGCCGGAGGCGCCGGCGCGCGCCACTGCGATCGAGGCGACCGCGCTTCAGCTCTTCACCAAGATGGCCAATCGGTGGGCCGAGCGGGAATGCGAGGAGCCTGAGCGCACGCTGTTCCGGGAGCGCATGGCCGCGACGGTCGTGGGCGCAACGATGGCGCACGATTCCTACCTGATCAATCTGGCCAGTCCGGATCCCGTGCTTCGCGCGCGATCCATCGCGTCGTTTGCCGCCGAGCTGCGTCGCTGCACCGCACTGGGATTGCAGTACCTCGTCTCGCATCCAGGCAACTTCATGGACGATCGGGCGTCCGGGATCGCGCGGAACGCTGACGCGATTACCGAGGCGATGTCCGCAGCGCCTGGCGACACGATTCTCTGTCTCGAGACGACCGTGGGCAGCGGGACCTCGCTCGGGAGTACCTTCGGGGAGCTGGCCGACATCATCGGACGCGTGGACGGGGCGTTCCACCACCGGATCGGCGTCTGTTTCGACACCTGCCATGTGTACTCGGCGGGCTATGACATCGTGGCGCGGTACGATGAGGTGATCGCGGAGTTCGAACAGACACTTGGACTCGCGTCTCTGCGGGTAATGCACCTGAACGACAGCAAGACGCCGTTCGCGTCGCATCGCGATCGGCACGAGCTGATCGCCGAAGGATCACTGGGAGCCGTGCCCTTCCAGCGCATCATGACCGACGACCGGCTCTCGCGCGTGCCCAAGGTGCTCGAGACGCCAAAGGGCGATGACGGTGTCACCAACGACCGTCGAATGCTGAATCTGCTCCGTGCATTCCAGAGCGCAGGTTAGACGAGTGGCACGCGGGTGAGGGCGCCGTCGGCCGTGGCGCCATCGAGTGTGACATAGATGTGGCCGTCGGTGATACTCACCGCCCACCGATTGCGGCGATCGAGCTTCGAGACGAGCGTGGCGATCAGGTCGCGGTCGAAGCCGTAGAGTTCCAGCGCCTCCGCACGATGGATCCGTGTTCCCGCCAGCTGCCGCGCCACGAACTGCGGATCGCGGTGCGTGTAGATCACGACACGGGGGGAGGCCTTGCTCGCCTTGTGCAGCCGGTCCGCATCCGGGGCGCCCACGTCGATCCAGACGCGCAGCGCGCCGGTGAGATCGCGCACGGACAGCGCGGGGGTGTCCGCCTCCGCGATGCCGCGGGAGAACGCGATGCCTTCGTCGTGCTCCAGGCACCAGGCGAGCACGCGGGACACCAGGTACTCCGCGGTTTCCGAGGGCTGGCAGGCCACGCGGACGCTCAGCGATTCGTACACCCCGCGGTCCACGTGCGCGAGTTCGATATCGAAATTGTAGACGGTGGCTGACTGCGCCATGTCAGAGCGGGTCGTTCACGACGAGCACGACGGGCGGACCGCCCGTGGAAATCTGCTGCGCGTGTCCCATGGCACGCTGGCCGCCAGCGGACGCGGCCGCGGCCTTGAGCGATTCGATCGACTCGAAGTGCAGTTCGCCCATCCAGTAGTACGGAGCGCCAGCGCGACCCTGCGCCACGGGCGACGCCACCAGACGCTGCACCGTCGGCATTTGCGCCCGCACGAGTGGCACGTGCTCCTGGAGGTAGGCCGATTCGAAGGCCGGCGCATCGACTGGCAGAGGGTAGAGCACGACGATCCTGGGCATGGCGGATGCAGCTCCGTACGGGTGGAGGCGGGGCCGGTGGCGTGCAGGCAAGGTAACGAGCCGGGCCACTCTGCGGCGCAGAGTGACGGGCTCGCTGGCTTCGGGGACCGCAGTTGATCAGATTGCACTACATGAATCCTCAAGAAGCCGAGCTGATGGCCAAGGTGGAGGTCCTCGCGGATCTCGAGCCCGTGGTGCACACGCTCATGGTGACGCACGAGGCGAAGCGCGTGCTCTGGTTTCCCAGCGAGCTGCTGGCCCCCGCGCCGGACACCGATCCTGACGCCTACATCCAGCTCCTGCGCGAGCGCTCCCGCGGCATCAGCCTGCCGGCGCGCGTCGCGCTCGCGCTCAACCTCCTCACCGAGGAGGGGCTGCCGCACTTTCATCGTCTGCTCGCCACGTACCTGGGTGGCGACACCTTCTGGTCCAAGTGGACCAACCTGTGGACGGCGGAGGAGGATCGGCACGGCGCCGTGCTGCATGACTACATGCACGACAGCAAGGTGCTGGACAATCCCGTGCTGGAGCGCATGCAGTTCGAGTATCTCAAGGCCGGCTTCGAGCCGGCGTGGGACAAGGATCCCTACCGCGTGTTCGTGTACACCACTCTGCAGGAACGCGCCACGCAGGTGAGCCACGCCAACACCGGAAAGCTCGCCGGCCAGTACGAGCCGCTCATCGGCACGGTACTGTCGAATGTGGCCAAGGAAGAGGCACGCCATTACACCTTCTATCGCACGATCTTCAAGGAAGTGCTGGACCGCGATCCCAATCGCGGCCTCGCCTCGGCGGCGGAGATCATGCCCTCGATCGACATGCCAGGCGTGAGCATGCCGAACTTCCGGGAGATGGCGGACGTCATTCGGCGGGCCGGCATCTACGGCCCGCGCGACTACCTCACCATCGTGCAGGAGCAGATCCGCTACTGGGCGATCGACACGCTGGTGGGGCTGGACGACGTCGGCAAGCGCGCGCAGGAGAAGATCCTCGCGATTCCCGCGCGGCTGGAGCGGGTGGCCGATGTCCTGGAATCGCGCACGCGCGCCAAGACCTTCTCGTTCAATGTGGCGTTCGCGCGGGAGTTCGAGGCCTGACCTGCGGGGCCGGACGCCTCAGGTCGCGTCCGGCTCGGCCAGCAGCAGCGCGGCAAGGGCTGGCTGACGCTTTCCCACCAGCAGTGCGGCGCCGAACACGCGCGCGCGATCTGCGTCCCATGGGTGGTCGATCGTCTGACCCACGAGGGCAGGCAATCGATCGATCGCCGCGGCGTAGTCCGGGAGGAGCTCCGTGGGAAGTGCGTCACCCTGTCCGGAGGCGCGGGATACCTCCACCTGCGCGGCGAAGTGCGCCACGAGTGGGATTCCCAGCGATTCCGCGGCGTGCACCAGATGCGGTACCGCGGCGAACGCCGCCTCGCGCGCGCCGGATTCGTCATGCAGAAGGCTCCACAGGGCGGCCCAGAGTGGCGCGCGATCGTCGTCATCCGCTGCCACGAGCGCCGCGAGCAGACGCGGGACGTCTTCCGCGGTACCAAATCGCTGCTTGAGGGTATTCCACTGAGGATCAGTAAAGGACAACATCGGTCTGTCGGCTGGCTCGGTTGCGATCACCCTTGATATCAGTAGCTTAATCACATGCGACTTCGGCGGTTTCGCACGTTTGCGACTTTCTGGGCGGTGCTGCAGTTCATGCTCCCCGCTGGATCGTCGTACGCCGATGCGCTGCTGGAGCAGCGCAGTGCCCAGGGCTCCTCGGCGCACGTGGAAGACACGTCGCGCGGGAGCTGTACTCCCGTGCATGCCGGTGGGTGCGTGTTGTGCCAGCTCGTTGGCGCGTCGGGTACTCCCGCAGCCCAGGTCGTCTGCATCGATGGCGATGCCCGCCTGCATTCGGCTCCGGCGAAGACCGCGTCGACCGACTGCTCGCGCGAACTGGTCTCACACAAGCAGGCGCGCGCTCCCCCGGTGATCTGACGACGCTTTGCGACGTCAGCGCAGGAGGCCCCCGCGAAATCGCGGTGACTGATCATGCGTCACTCTCACCACACTCACATGCGTATCCTCGCACTGGTCGCTGCCTGCGCGGCGCTCGCGGCCCCTGCCGCCCGCGCGCAGCAAGACACAACCACGCGCGCTCGTACCCGCGCCGATTCAATCGCCAGAGCCGTTCAGGATTCCATCGCGCTGATGAAGGAACTCGGTGGCGCACTGAGCGCCGACACGACACGCGCGGCGCCCTCCGGGACCGGCGCGCAGACTGGCCCAACAAATCCGCGCCTCCTCCCGGACTTCAGCACGGTGGGTGATTTCATCGCTGATCTGTCGCCGAAGCGCAGTACCCAGGGTGACGGAACGCGTCTGGGAGTTCGGGAGGTGGAGATCGCGGTGCAGGCCGTCGTGGATCCGTACTTCCGGGGCGACGTGTTTCTCGGGATCAGTGATCTCGAAGGTCTGTCGATCGAACAGGCCTATCTCACCACCACCAGCCTGCCGAATCAGCTGGAGCTCAAACTGGGGCGGTTTCTCATGCCCTTCGGCAAGCAGAACACCACGCACCGGCACGACCTGCATACCATCGAGTATCCCTATGTGCTCCAGCGTTTCCTCAGTGCTGATGGACTGAAGGGGACGGGGTTCTGGGGCAGTCGTGTATTCGCTCCCGTCGGCTTCTTCCAGGAGCTGAGTCTCACGGTGGTGGACCGGGTCGGCGAGCGGGACGACTTGCTCATTTCCAGCGAGCCTCCCAACAGAACGCTCGGCGGCCTGGGATATTCTGCACGACTGCGCAACTACGTGGACATCAGCGAGGCCGCGAATCTCGAGCTGTCCTTTTCCGCGATGACCGGGCGACGCGAGCAGCTCGTATACCCATTTTACTTTGCGCCGCCGCCCGGCGGCACCAACGCCGTGAATGCGCGTCAGAGCACCCTGGCTGTGGACGCCACGTATCGGTGGCGCCCGCTGCAGCAGGGGCTGTATCACTCGTTCATGGTGCAGGGCGAACTGCTGCACCAGATCAACGAGGATTTCCCCCAGCTCGTGTCAGACTGTGTCACCAATTGCACGGTGCCGGTGGCGTATCAGCCGGGCAGCTACGTGGGGTCTCCGCGTGACTTCACGGGGGGCTATGTGTACAGCCGGTATCAATCCTCTCAGCGCACCTTCCTCGGCGCACGCGTCGACGTGGTGCAGGATCCATTGCAGTTCGGCAGCACACTGCGCGCCGGATCAGCGTACTTCGAGTTTTTCCCCAGTGAGTTCTCCAAGCTGGTTCTGGGGTATGAAGGAGTGTCGCAGGCTGGCGCAGTGTTTCTCAACAGACTGCTGGCGCAGGCGACGTTCTCGCTCGGACCGCACAAGCCACATCCCTTCTGAGTTTCTGCTTGATCAACCTCACGGAGTCATAGATGATCAACCGTATCGCAACCTCGCTCCTCGGCGCGCTGCTGTTCGCAGCGCCCGCAGCGCATGCACAACTCAAGGTGGTCACGAGCACCACCGACCTGTACGACATCGCACGCGCGGTGGGTGGCGACGCCATCACTGCCGCACACATCGGTGAAGGCTATCAGGATCCGCACTTCATCGAGGCCAAGCCGAGCTTCGTGCTGCAGCTCCGCAACGCGGATGTCTGGGCATTCGTGGGACTGGATCTCGAGATCGGGTGGATGCCCCTGCTCCTCGACGGTGCGCGCAACCCGAAGATCCGCGCGGGCGGGTCGGGCTACCTCGACGCCTCCTCCGCGATCAAGGTGCTCGACACGCAGCAGGGGAATGTGGATCGCAGCATGGGCGATGTGCACGCGCTGGGCAATCCTCACTACTGGCTGGATCCGGAGAACGGCAGACGCATCGCCCGTCTCTTCAAGGCGCGCTTCACCCAGCTCGATCCGAAGAACGCCGGCACGTATGACCGCAATGAAAAGGCATTCGAAGCGCGGCTCAACGCCGCCGAGCAGGGCTGGCAGGCCGCGCTCGCGGACATCAAGGGAAAGCCGGTGGTGGCCTGGCACACCAGCTGGCGCTACTTCGCGGAATACAACGGCATGAACATCGTCGCCTTCATGGAACCCAAGCCGGGTGTGCCTCCCAGCCCTTCGCATTTGTACGAAGTGATTCAGACCGTGAAGCGCACCGGGGCCAAGGCGATCGTGATGGAGCCCTTCTACGATCGCAAGGTTGCTGACCTCGTGGCGCGGCAGACCGGCATCAAGGTGCTCGTGCTCCCGCCGTCGGTGGGGGGGCTCCCGCGAGTGGTACCGGACTACCTCTCGCTCATGCGCTACGACATGACGCAGCTTGCCGCCGCCGTGAAATGAGCACGCTCGTCAGCTTTGACCACGCGTCGCTGGGCTATGGGCGACGCGTGGTGCTCTCGGATCTGCACTTCACGATTCCCGCTGGCGACTTCCTGGGGCTCGTTGGTCCCAACGGGGCCGGCAAGACGACGCTGCTGCGTGCCATCCTCGGCACGCTGCGGCCGATGTCCGGCCGCGTGACAACGGCGGACGGTCTCCGCTTCGGCTACGTTCCGCAGCGCGATTCCGTGGATTACAACTTTCCACTCAAGGTGCTCGACGTCGTGCTCATGGGGCGCTTCGACCGCATCGGACTGGGACGCCGTCCCAGCGCCGCCGATCGAGCGCTCGCGCGCGAGTCTCTCGAGCACGTCGGCATCGGTGCGCTCGCGGATCGTCACCTGAGTGCGTTGTCCGGCGGTCAGAAGCAGCGCGTGCTGATCGCGCGGGCGCTGGTTGGACAACCGAACGTGCTCGTGCTCGACGAGCCCACCAACGGCATGGATCTCGTGAGCACCACGCAGATTCTGGGACTCGTGCGCGAGTTGCACGAGCGTGAGAAGCTGACGGTCCTCATGGTCAGCCACGCCCTGAACGAGGTGGCGAATTACGTGAATCGCATTGCGCTGGTGATGGAGCGCGGATTCCGCATCGGTGATGTGGCGGAGATCATGACCGAGGAAACACTCACGCAGATGTACGGCATTCCGGTGGATGTCGACGAGATGCATGGACACCGCATCGTCGTCGCCCGCCGCGGAGACAACGAGGTGGCCGCGCATGCTTGAAACCGTGCTGCTCTTTCGGCAGGCGCTGTATGGCGCGCTCGTCATCGCCATCGCGTGCTCCGTCCTCGGCGTGTACGTGGTGCTGCGACGCATCGTCTTCGTGGGGGCCGCGCTGGCGCAACTCTCGTCCGCCGGCATCGCGCTGGGGCTCTGGCTGGGTGGATTGGGACTCGCGAGCGGACTTGCGGGCCACCCCACAGCCTTCGCGCTCGCCTTCGGACTCGCCGGCGCCGTGTTCTTCGGGCTGGGCGGCGGCCAGCGCAGTGGCGTTCCCCCCGATGCGACGATTGGCGTTACCTATTCGGTCGCAGGGGCTCTGGGCATTCTCCTGATCGCGAAGGCGAAGGCCGGTGAGGCGCACGATATTTTTCTCTCTGGCAATATCCTCGGCATCACCCAGGCCGACACGATGGTGCTCCTCGCTGTCGCGATCCCGGTGCTGCTGGCGCATGTCGTGTTCTACAAGGAATTCCTCTTCGTCTCATTCGATCGGGAGACCGCGCGAACGCTCGGGTATCGCGTCACCTTCTGGAATCTCTTCCTCTACGTCACCATCGGCCTCGTGATTGCCTTCGCGATGCAGTTTGCGGGGGTGATGCTCGTCTTCAATTTTCTGGTCTTGCCGGCGGTCACGGGCATGCTGCTCGCCAGGGGGATGGGCGGTATCTTCAGCATCGCGGTGGTGAGCGCCATCCTGGCCGCCGTCATCGGGTTCAGTCTGTCGGTGCCCTTTGACCTTCCCAGCGGCCCGGCGATCATCGCCTGCAGTGGTGTGCTGGCGCTTCTGGCGTACGGCGGACGGCAACTGCAGCGGCGCTAGCCACCGGCCCGTCGGCCGATCACGCGCGCGCTCGAGCCCGCGCAGGGGTCCCCCCGACCCCTGCGCGGGCTATCTTTCATGCTGCCAATGACGAAACGCGACGACGCCCTCGAATACCACGCCCGCGGACGACCCGGCAAGATCGCGGTCGTGCCCACCAAGCCGCTGAACAACCAGCGGGACCTCGCGCTCGCCTATTCACCGGGTGTTGCCGAGCCGTGCCTGGAAATCCGGGATAATCCGGACGACGTGTACAAGTACACGGCTCGTGGCAATCTCGTGGCCGTGGTCACCAATGGCACGGCGGTACTGGGCCTGGGCAACATCGGCGCCCTTGCCGGCAAGCCGGTGATGGAAGGCAAGGCCAACCTCTTCAAGCAGTTCTCGGATATCGACGTCTTCGATCTGGAGGTTGGCTCCGAGGACCCCGACGACGTGATCAAGTTCTGCCAGCTCCTCGAGCCCACAGTTGGTGGCATCAACCTCGAGGACATCAAGGCGCCCGAGTGCTTCTACATCGAAGAGACACTCCGGAAGACCATGGGCATCCCGGTTTTCCACGACGACCAGCACGGCACCGCCATCATCTCGGGCGCGGCGCTGCTGAATGCGCTCGAGATCGTGGGCAAGTCCATCGACCAGGTGAAGGTGGTGTTCTCCGGCGCCGGTGCGGCCGCGATCAGCACCGCCGAGCACTATGTGCGCCTCGGTGTCCAGCGCTCGAACATTCTGATGTGCGATCGCG
>JBBSVF010000085.1:0-10903 GCA_038233745.1 Gemmatimonadales bacterium | reverse complement strand
CTCGCGTTCTGGACCGCCGTCACGTTCGCGGCTGCCCGCGTCGGTGATCTGCACGGCTGGACTGCCGCCCTGGCATTGGTCTTCGCGCTGGGTGGTGCCACCGAGGTGTACAACGACCTCACAGAGCAGTGGCGCGTGGGTTCCTCCGCATTCTCCGCTGCGCTGCACAGAGATCATCAACTGGGCGCACTTGCGGCGATCGCGGCGCTGATCACCCTCGTGGTCGCAAGTCGCCTTCTTTCACCTGCGCCACTGCTCGGACTGGTGGTCCTGATGGTCGCGACGGACTGGGTTCGTCTGCTCATGATGATCGCTCGGCATCAGCGCCTTCTGCGCGCCGAGATTCTCCATACGCACAACACATGACAAAGCGCATGACACGCTATCCCGCCGCACCCGATGCTGCCGCATGGACAGGCCCGGTGATCGTGCGCGGCTGGCTGCGCGTGCGTCGCCCGCTGGCGCATCCCCTGGCAGTCCTCACGCTCGCACGAAAGTGGACTTCGGTGGTGCGCGCTACACGCGCTGCGCCCGGCTATCGGTTCTTCGAGTACTGGCAGCGCATGGATCAACTCGTACTCGGCATGCACGTGGGCTGGTCCAATCAGACGGAGCTCAACGCCTTCGACACGCATCCTGCGCATCGTGACATCTCACGCTGGGCGTCGCGTTCATCGCTGGTGATCGCCATGAAACTCGAGACGTACGCCGATCACGGCGATGGGCGGCTGGAGCGGCTCAGCGGTTTTCATATTGCGGCGAGCGATGAGGATCTCCCCACGGATCTGCTCTTTGGCGCTGCTGCGCTGGTGAAGGCGCCGCAGGCGTAACCGTGCGCTCAGCGGTATCGGTGCACTCGGCAGCGGTGCGCGCCAGTCAGGAGCCTGTCACCGAGAAACTCCGTACGTCCTGTCGCCCTTCCACCGTCGCGAAGATGCTGGTGGCACCGACACGCCGTCCGGTAATGAGTCCTGCCTGAGTGACACTCGCCACCAGCGAATCGCTGGAGTACCATGAGATGGTGCGCCCGGTCAGTATTGCACCGTACGCACTGGTGAGCCGCACGGACCCCTGCGCGGTTTGCCCAACGGCGACGGTGGTAGGGGTCACGGTGAGTGTCACCGAGACAACGGGCGTGTCGGGCCCAGCATCGGCGATGCTGTCCGCGCTGCAGGCGGTGACAGTCACGATACTGCAGAGCAGGATAAGTCGGGGTGCGACGAATCTCATGTGGAAGCTCCGCTATGGCGCAGGTAGATAGCTCCGAAGCGGGGGTCGCTTCGACCATACTCACTCTCTGCTGGCTTTCTGTTCGAGTCGCCTGGCTCAATCGAGAGGCGGGATAAAGCGGGCGTAGTACCGGCGTCGGCTTCCGCAAGATAGGTCGGGAGCAGAGCAGGCGCGATTGGCGCCGCAGGTGTCGGGAGTGGAGCAGGCGACCGAAAGCGGTATTCCGGGACACCCCCCCGCCGTTACGCGTACTCCCGTCGCCGAGCCATCTGCGCCGCGCACAACATTCCCGCTCCGATCAGCAGCAGTGCGGTAATCCAACTCCACACATCAGGCGCGGGCCCGCGCGGTGGTACCTGCCCATACACCGTGCTCGCCCACTGCTGCGTCCACTCCTCGATGGGCCGTCCCGCTGCATCCGCGAATGCCCTCTGTACCGGTGCCTCCGAGCGCCAGAATCGCTCGAAGCGCGCACGGCCGAGCGACTGCACCATGCTGGCGAGTACACTGGTCTCGCGTCCGCCCAGCGCACGCGGCCCCGTGTACCACGAGTAGGACTGCAGAATCGGAAGCGAGGTATGTAGAACGCCATCGTCCCGCTGCGCAACAGTGCCGCTCCCGTTGTGAAGCACGATCTGTCCGCATCTGGCAAGGTCACCCGCCACGCACTGGACTCCGGCAACAGTCATATCAGCCAGGAGGGCGACCGTCGTGGGCGCGAGGGACCTCGAACCGAAGGGAGCGTAGTACGCCACCGAACGCGCGCGCTCCCTCATGTCCATCGAGGGCGTCGGTACGGTCCAGGAGCCGGCACCCCCAAGGCGCCAGCCGCGCTCGCGAAGCCACGGTCTCACCCCGGCGCCCGGAAGGCCGAAGGCACGATAGTACGCACAGGGACCCATGATCCTCATGGCGGGTGCATCACTCGCCGTGAGTGCGCCTCGTTGATTCCTGGCGAGACTTCCACGCCCGATGTGTGCCAGGATGATGCACGGATCTCCGGCGCTCCGAGGCACCACGTAATCGGCAGTGATGCCGCCGCGCACTACCGGTACGTCACGAACTCGCTCCACCGAATCCACGACGAAATCGATCACCACGCCTGCCTTTGGAGTTGTTCCGGCATCCACGAGCGCGCCACCGCGCATCACGAGATTGTCCAGTGTCATGCGCACGTCCGCCGGCACGTCAGACGCGTACCGCGTGGTGATAGCGCGATCGCCGGACATCGGCGACACCTCGGCACGCAGAACCCCCAGGCGCTGCGCGACCCGAAGTCGTGCAGCCAGATCGTGCGCGGCGGCCTGCTGCTTCCATGAGCTGTCCATCAGCTGTCGCTTCGGGGATGCGACACGGTCTCGAGCGGGCCGCGGCCGCGCGAGCACACCGATCATGAGCGCTCCAGCCACGAACGCCGCGAGCCAGCGGACAGGAGTCAACGCCATCTGGAACTCCGCGTTGCAAGGGTGCCCAGCGCCAGAAACCAGCCGATAGCCGAGAGGGCGACGACGGAGGTGGAATTCTGTGACGAGATGCCGCCGTCGTGGGCGCGCCGTTGCCAGCGGGCCACGACGGTGTCGAGTGGCATGCCCGCGATCGCGACAATCGCGGCGCTGGGTGTATCGGCACTGGAAGCCAGTCGCTCCAACGATCCGGTCTCACCCAATTCGAATGCCACCTGCACGAGTGCGAGGCGGGCGCCGAAGGAACCTGGCGGATGGCGTGAGCCGGCAAAGAGTGGATTGCCGTCGATCAGCGCGATGCAGGCACTGTCGCTTCCGGCCAGGCATCGCGCCGGCACCTGTGCATCGATGCGACCTTTCAGGTCCGAAACAACGGCTCGGCGACCGGCACTGTCGAACCACGCGCGCGCCGGATCGCTGCTGACCGTGAGTCCCAGCGTCTCTCGGCAGGCAGCCAATGAGCCATCGTGACAGCGGCGCGCCACTGTGGCTGGCGACGAGACGAGACCCAGACGGATCGCGCGCCATTCAGCGTCGGCAGCGGGCGCGCGCGGAAGTGCGTTGCTCAGCCAGCTCATGAACACCGGATGACCAGTGGCGCCAATCTGATGTTGTAGGCGCTGTTCAATCTCATCGGCCAGCGCGGCGGCGTCACGCAGAATTACGCGTTCGTCTCCGCTCGCCGCACCGAGCTGCGAACTCACACCCAGTGCGTTGGCGGCGCGGAGCGCGCTGTCCTCCCAGACGGCCAGCGTCATCCCGGTGATCCGTGACGCCGCGCCGCCGGCACGTGTGCGAATCATCGGATCGGCGAGTGCTGTGGCAGCACGCGTCAACGGAGCGAGAGTGGCACCGGACAGGAGACGCAGCTTGCCGTCCAACATGAGTACGGTGTCCGGATACAGCCGCTCCATACGAACATGTGTGCCGTCCAGCGCCGTCAGGGCGGCAGCGGTCGCCATCTGCAACATGTGAACGCTATCCAGCGACCTCGCCAGACGCAGGGTGTCCTGCGCCTGCGTCGGCACGCTAACGCCGGCGGCGAGCAGGGACAGCGTCGCCGCGCCCCGGAGTCTTTGTGTCAGCTTACGCATCGATCAGCATCCAGCGTCCCGTGAAGACCGACAGCGGACCCGCTGGTCCGAAGAGCACGTCCAGTACCGCCACCAGAGGGTTCGCCCGGATCGAGAGCGCGGAGAGTGCGAACGAGACGACGACGAGTGCGGCCAGTATCCCCAGGATGATGCCTGCTGTCCGCGGCGTGATGGATGCCGCGGCGAAGAAGATGGCGTACGCCACTGCGCTCGCGAGCAGGAACCGGAGCGTGAGCGAGAAGGGGTAGGCATGCAGCCCCGCCGGCATCTGGATGATCGCGATGGCGATCGCACATGAGACGAGGAGGGCGAGTGCGGGAATGAGAAGAAAGAGCGCGCCCGCACCAAAGCGCATGCCCGCATATCGCGTTCTGGTCACCGGAAGGGAGAGCGCGTACACATGCCGGGTGCGTCGATCAGCACTCCACGCGAGCATCCCGTACGCCAGGCCTGTTCCGGCAGCAACGAGAGCGTAGGCGACGCCCATCGACTGCATCGCCGCCACCATGAAGGCGGCTCTCCCTCCCTCTGGCCCCACGCGCAGCAACTGGATGGACAGGAAGGGAATCGAGAAGGCGAGCAGCGCCGCCAGCAGCGCCGCGATGCGCGAACGCTTCCACTGCACTCCAAGAATTGCATTCCACATTGGTTGTCTCCTCAGCGTGACGTACGAGCGGCGCGCAGCATCTCCACGAACCCTTCCTCGAGATCCAGATCCACCACCTCGCGCACGGTGGCGCCCGCGCCCGTGAGGTACTCCTGCATATCGGGACGCCACCCACTCACCAGCATGTCCTCCACGATTGCGCTGGTCCGGGTGCGCGAGAGGACTGCGAAGGGAGGGTTCTCCCAGTCCGCTGGCGCAGACGTCAGGCGGAGACGCTTGAGCACGTACCCGGTGCGCGCGAGCACGCTGGGATAGTGTGCAGGCATCGACTCTCCCAGGACGGTGATCTGTCCCGAATCGGGACGGAGGAGTCCGAGCAGCAGGCGGATTGTTGTCGTCTTGCCGGAGCCGTTGGGGCCGAGGAAGCCGTATACGGTTCCCCGCGGCACATGCATGTTCAGTCCGGACACGGTGAAGGCGTTGCCGCCGCGCCCGGTGGCGTACTGCAGATCGGAGGTCTCGATGGCGAGCGTCATGTCAGTCGTTCGCTGAGGTGAGTTCCTGCTCGATCGCCACGCGCAGTTCGGCGGTGGTAATGCCGAGTCCCGCCGCCTGCGCGATGAGACCGCGTACCATACGGGTTGCGGCAGCGGCCCGGGCGCTGCTCTTCCGCGCGACGGGGACATCCTTCACGAAGGTGCCGGCACCATGCTTTGTGATCACGAGTCCATCCTGTTCGAGGTCGCGGTACGCCTGCACGACAGTGGCGGGATTGATCCGCAGCCGGCCGGCGAGGGTGCGCACGGACGGGAGTGCTTCACCGGAGGTGAGTTCACCCGCGGCGATCGCGACTTTCACGCGCGCCGCGATCTGTGCGTACAGCGGGGTGGGACTGCGGGGATCGATGTGTTCGAACATGATCTAGTGTATTGGTGTTATGATACTGTAAGTCGGTCGGGAGCGGCTGTCAAGAGCGACCCCGATGCGCACGGTGGTCGGTGCGATGGCGCGATGGCGTCGCCGTCGCCCCGGCTACCGCTCCGCGGTCGTCGAGGCGCTCGTGACCGCCGCGTCGGCCTGGCCAGCGCCATGGTCACGTCCCACCTCGATGCACGCCATTGCCGCGAGCGCGAGCGCCACGCCCACCCACTGCACCCCCGACACGCGCCCGTGGAACAGCGCGCGATCCAGGATCAGCGCGCCCCCCGAGTTCACGAGCAGAAACAGCACGATGCCTGCGCCGAACCCGAAGTAGCCCTGCTTCAGGACGAGGCCCACAAGCGTCGCGACAACACTCCACGCCACCCACGACGCCACGAGCCATCCAGCGCGGCCGGTGCGCGCCCACTGATTCACAACGGCATCGCTGGCGGCGCCAAGCAATCCCACCAGCGCAAGCAGGGCGTACACGACCAGTCGATTCGTGCCAGCAGACATGGGGTCATTCCGGAGAGAGGAGTGCAGTGCAGGAAAAACCTTTCACTGGATACGGAAGAGCGGAAGCGGCGGCCCGCCGACCACCCGATGGCCATGCGGTTCGACCCATGCTACCGTAGATCATGCCCTACGATTCCGGGCTCGTGGCCCGCGTCGCCGATGCCCTGCTCTCCATGGGCGAGCGCAGTATTCGCCAGAAGAATGTTTTCAGCGGCTGGGGATTCCTCATGGGCCGGACGACCTTCGTGATCGTCCATCACGACACGCTCCTCGTGAAGACTCCACCGCTCGAATATCCCGCGCTGCTCGGCGAGCCGGGCATCGTGCCCTTCGCGCCAGGTGGCGAGCGACCGATGGGCACCTGGCTGGTGGTGTCTCCCGAACTCCTGGCCGACGACCCGCAACTCTCCGAATGGATCGCCCGCGGGCTGCGCGCGATCCGCTAGCTCGGCCCAGCGCTCAGTTCGGGAGCCGAGAGCGACCCTGGCAACACCGCCACCTCGGCGAGCATGGGAATCTCGTTGGAGTCGGCCGCTCCGAGCGCCTGAAAACGCCGCGCGGTCGGGAGCACGCGACGCTCCATGGATCCCACCGCCTTGTTATATGCTTCAACCGATTTGCGCAGGTTGCTGCCCACACTCTCGAAATGCTCGCCCATGATGCGGATGCGATCGTAGAGCTCGCGCCCCAGTGCGCTGATCTCCTGCGCATTCTGCTCCACGCTATCCTGACGCCATCCGTACGCCACCGCCTTGAGTACCGCCACCAGCGTCGTGGGTGTCGCGATGATCACCTTCTGCTCGAAGGCATGCTCGAACAGTGAAGGATCGAACTCCAGCGCCACACTGAAGAACGCCTCGCTCGGCAGGAAGAGCACCACGAACTCTGGAGTGTGCTCGAACTGATCCCAGTACGCGCGCCGGCTCAGCGCCTCGATGTGCTTGCGAATACTCACCACATGCTCGGCGCAGAGCTGGCGGCGCCGTGCATCGTCAGGACAGTTGATGGCCTCGAGCACCGCGGTGGCGGGCGTCTTCGCATCCACCACGATGGACTTGTTGCCGGGCAGATGCACCACCATGTCCGGGCGCAGGCGGCCATCATCGCCCTGCACGGTGTGCTGCAGGTCGAAGTCGCAGTGCTCCAGCATGCCCGCCAGCTCCACCGCACGCCGGAGCTGAAGCTCTCCCCACGCGCCGCGCACATTGGAACTCCGAAGCGCCTTCGCGAGATTCGCCGTCTCGCCACGCAGCACTTCGCTCGCCGTCGCCATGTTCTCGATCCGCTCGGTGAGACTCGCAAACGACTTCGTGCGGTCCAGCTCGATCTGCAGCAGCTTGGTGTCGTATTTCTCCAGCCCTTCCCGGATGGGCGTCAGCATACCGGTAATCGCGGATTCCTTCTCGCCCAGCTCGGTCTTCGTCGCGGCGTGCATCCGCTCCATCTCGGCGCGCGCGAGCTGCAGGAACTGCTCGCTGTTGCTCTTGAGCACATCGCCACTCAGCGCCTTGAACGCGCCGCGCAGTTCCTCGTGCGATCGCGCCTGCTCGGCCAGCCGCGTCGCGAAAGTCGCCTCCTCCGTCTGGCGACGCACGAGCTCCGCGTGGGCGACGCGGAGTTCGGCGTCGCGCTCTGAGACGCGCTGCTCGAGGACGCCGAGTCCCGTTGCCGCCTCCGTGTGGCGACGTTCACCTGCCACGAGCTGCGCGCGGAGATCTGCGAGCGTGGCCGTGTGCGCGGCGCGGAGGGCCAGCCAGGTGACCAATGCCGCCGCGAGTGCCGCGGCGAGGGCGACAAGGGCACCGTTCAAGATGAGGCTCGCCCTACTTCCACAGCGTCTTGCGCCACGGGCGCCAAACGCTCGCGCTCCGGAGCCCGGTCAGGTGAGGTTGGTGATCGCGGCGCCGGGCGCGTGGGCCTTCACCGATTCCACGCCATTCTCCATCGCGGAGGCGCTGGAGTACTGCTGGCTCGTGCCGATGATCTCTCCATTGGCGGCCTTGAGGACAAAGTACGCCCCTTCGTTGCCGGCCTGCCGGCGGTCGAATCTTGCGTCCTCCCTGGAATTCTTCTTGACCGACGCAATGCCGAGCACAGCGTTCTGTCGCGTGGAGTACCGCTCGCTCGTGAGGATCACCTGACCATTGCCGGCCTTGAGATTGAACATGTACTGCGTGCCGGATTCCTTCACTTCGAACGTGCCTGCCATGGTGGTGCTCCACATGTGAGATACTGAAATGTTGCACAATGCCGTCGATTCTGACAGTCGAGCGGATCACGGCACCGGGCGCGCACCCCACGATGTGCCCAGGGTGGCGAGCAGCGCCGCATAGCTCTCGATGCCATCCCAGAGATTCTGGACGCGAAGATTCTCGTCGGCCGCGTGCTGGTTGTCATCGTAGTTCGCGATCGGAAAGCTGATCACCGGAACGCCGAGAATGCGTTCGAACAGATACGTGGGTCCGGTGCCTCCGCTTGTCGGCACCACGACCGGCGGTTGGGTGGCCCCCCCGCTGATCGCGTCGACCACGGCCTTCCCGAAGGGTCCATCCATGGGTGCACGTGAGGCGGGATAGCCCTCGCGCCACTCCACGCGCGCCACGCGCGCATGACCCACGCGCTCGGCATTCGTCGCGCTGTCGTGCGTGATGAAGTACCCCTGCTTGCGGATGTGTGCTTCGACGAGCCGTTGCACCGCGAGCGGTTCCTGCCCCGGTACCAGCCGCAGGTCGAAGGACGCGCGCGCCACCGTGCTGATGGTGTTCGAGCCCTGCTCTCGCACGCCACCCATCTGGATGCCTCGCAGGTTGAACGCTGGATACATGATCTGCTCGGCCAGCAGTGCTCCCTTGCCTTCCGTGCGCCCGAGTCCGAGCGCGACCCGCAGCGTGGAGTCATAGGTGGGCATGGCAGCGATCGCACGTCGCTCCGCCGCGCTGACCGGCTTCATCGTGCTGTAGTAACCCGCGATGGTGATGCGGCCTTCCTCATCACGCATGCTGGCGATGAGGTGCGAGAGCATGATACCGGGATTCGGCGCCCAGTTGCCGTAGTGCCCGCTGTGCAGGGCGCGAGTGGGACCGTACACGGTGAGTTCGAGTTCGGTGATGCCGCGATTGCCGAACACGAGCTGCTGACGCCCGCTCTGGTGCACAGGCCCGTCGCAGAACAACCAGCCATCGGCCCGCAGGAGTGTCGCGTACTTGCGCAGGATGTCCGCGAGGTGCGCAGAACTCGCCTCCTCTTCGCCCTCGAAGAACACCTTCAGATTCACCGAAGGCGCGATGCCTTTGGCGCGCATGGCATCCACCGCCGCCAGGATCGCCATGATCGACGCCTTGTCATCCCCAGCGGAGCGGCCATAGATGCGCGCCTCGGGATCCACACCACCACCCGCCGCCGGAATCGCGATCACGCTGCCGCCAGCTTCCAGAGCCCGATTGCGCAACACCGGCGACCACGGCGGGGTGGTCCACTGGCGGGGATCGACCGGCTGACCATCGTAGTGGGCGTAGAGCACGAGCGTTCGCGTCGCCCCTGGCGTGAGCAGTTCTCCGTAAACTGCCGGAGGCGCACCGGGCACGGTGAGCAACTGCGCATTCGTGAATCCGCGCTGGCCGAGCATGGCGAGCAGGCGATCTGCGTTGCGACGGATGCCTGCGGAGTCCGACGCGAGATTCGGGATGGCCAACAGTCCGGCAAACTCGGTGAGAATCTCGCCCTCGTGTCCGGACCGGTACTCGCGCGCCGCTGCCCGCGCGGCGGCGGCTGTCTGCGCGGCGAGTGGCGCCGCACCCATCAGTGCGAGCATCAGAGTCTGCCGGATCGTCCGCGCGGCGAGGGCGCGCATGCGAAGGGGCGCGCTCATGGACGCCTGAACTCCGACTTCCCCTTCCACCTCGGCCAGTCGACGTCGTTCGCCACTTCCGTCACGACACGGAAGAGCAGCCTCGTATCCTCCACGATCCCCGACATGTCCCATTCTGGTTTCACTTCGTCGCTGGGCTTGTGATAGTCGCGCGCGATATACTCGCCGCGCACCCGCGCCTCGTAGCCTTCGGGCTTGTCGAGATAATCGGTGCCGGGAAAGAGGAACGAGAGCGCCGGCACGCCATGTCGCGCGAACTCGAAGTGATCGGCGCGATAGAAGTATCCCTTCTCCGATTCAGGATCTGCCTTCACCTTTCGCCCGCTCATCGCCGCCTCGCTGACCAGCACATCTTCGAGCGTCGAGCGCCCATAACCGAGCGACACGATCGAGCGCGTTCGGCCGTATGGATTCATCGCGTCCATGTTGACGTCGGCCACGGTGCTCCTGAGCGGATAGAGTGGATGCTGCCCGTACCACCGTGCGCCCAGAAGTCCCTGCTCCTCCGCGGTGACCGCCAGGAACACGAGACTCCGTCTCGGCGCCGTTGGGAGCGACGCAAAGGCCCGCGCTTCCGCCAGCAGCCACGCTACGCCAGTCGCGTCATCCAGTGCGCCATTGTAGATGGAATCGCCGTTGATGGCGCGGCCGATGCCGTAGGCGTCCCAGTGCGCGCTGAGCACCACGTACTCGTTGCGGAGTTTCGGGTCGGACCCGCGCAGCAGTCCCACGACGTTGCGCGACTGGATACGCCGCACTGCATTCCGCACGGTGAAGCTGGCCGTTCCACGCAACTCGACTGGCCGGAACTGGCGGGTACGGGCTGCCCGCTCCAGTGAGTCGAAGCTCACGCCTGCCGCGCTGAAGATGCGGCGGGCGACGTCGAGCTGGATCCATCCCTCAACCGGCGCGTGCGGCGGGCCACCCGCGACCTCGAACTTCTCGTGATCGTTGCTCTGCACCGTACCCCACGGGTAACCCGCAGGGCCGGTCTGGTGCACCAGGAGCACTGCCGCCGCGTTGCGCGCGGCAGCTGTCTCGAACTTGTAGGTCCAGCGGCCGTAGTAGGTCATCGCCTTTCCACCGAACATCGCGGTATCCAGGCGGGTGGAATCACGGGGATCGGGAATCGGAGGGTCGCCGACGAGCATCACGACCACCTTGCCCCGCAGGTCGACGCCCTTGTAGTCGTCCCATCCGTACT
>JBBSVF010000084.1:0-10974 GCA_038233745.1 Gemmatimonadales bacterium | reverse complement strand
CGCCCGGGCTGGCGGACGCGGTACGGCACGACGGCACAGCCAGTCGGCTGGGGACGAGGAGGTGTATGTCGCCCATCGGCATCCGCTTGGCTTCGTCCGCGTGTCGCTCACGACGCGCAGTCTCGACGAGATCGTGGTGCGCGCACAGCGCGACGTGTTGGTAAGCGGGCTGCTCGCCATGCTCGGGGCCGTGGCATTCGCGGCGATCTTCTCGCGCAGTGTGACACGGCCCGTGGCCGAACTTCGCGATGTCACGCGATCCATCGCCGAAGGCGATCTCACGCGCCGGCCATCCCTCGCATCCGCCGGCGAGGTCGGTGATCTCGCACTCGCCGTCACGCAGATGGCCGATCAGCTGGGCACCCGGCTGGACGCGCTCGAGGCCGAAGAGCTGTTGATGCACGCAGTCCTCGAATCGCTCGACGAAGGGCTGATGGCCCTCGACGCGGCAGGTCGCGTGGTGCAGATCAACGGTCGCGCCCGCGCCATACTCCGGGTGCACCAGCCTGTCCCCTTCGAGCTTCCGGATGACGAGTTGCACGAGGTCGTGAGCGACGCGACCGCCTCCGCGTTACGGGGCGAGAGCGCAGACCCGCGTGACTTCTCGCTCCGGGGGCGCACCGTGAGCATTGCCTCGCGCCCGCTGTCGACGGGCGGAGCGGTGATCACCCTGCAGGAACTCACGGCGCTCCGGCGGCTCGAGACGGTCCGGCGGGATTTCGTCGCCAACGTCTCGCACGAGCTCAAGACGCCACTCACCGTCGTGAGTGGCTACGCGGAGACGCTGCTCGATGAGGGCATTGCCCCGGATGACCGACGTCGGTTCGTGCAGGCCATTCGCACCAATGCGTCTCGCATGCAGCAGATCGTGGATGACCTCCTTGACCTGTCGCGCATCGAGAGCGGGGGGTGGCGCCCGGAGCTCGCGAATGTCGATGTCCCGTCGCTGGTGACCGATATCGTGATGGCCTGCTCGGTGGACGCCTCACGAAAGGCGCTGGAGTTGCGAGCTGACTTGTCCTCACCCGTGGGTACCCTGCGCGCCGATCCCACTGCCCTGCAGCAGGTGCTCAGGAACCTCGTTGAGAATGCCATCCGGTACACCAGCGACGGCACCATCATCATCAAGGCCGAGCGCATTGCGTCTGGGCCCGCTGTGCGATTTACCGTGAGCGACACCGGTATCGGCATTCCCGAGGAGCATCTGCCGCGCATCTTCGAGCGGTTCTATCGAGTGGACGCAGGCCGGTCGCGAGACGTGGGCGGGACCGGTCTCGGCCTCTCGATCGTGAAGCATCTCGTAGAGGCACACAATGGCGACGCCTCGGCTCGGAGCGAGGCCGGCCGCGGCACGACGGTCACGGTGGTGTTCCCAGGCACGCCGGTGTAGGTGTAGTTTCACGAATCACCGCCCTGGACTCCTGATGCCCGCTTCTCGCAAGACCGCCGCACGAATCGCCGCCATCGACATCGGATCGAACTCCGTTCGCCAGATCGTCGCCGACGTGTCGAGCGACGGGACGATCGCGGTGGTGGACGAGATGAAGGCCGCTCCAAGACTGGGCGCCGATGTGGACGCCACGGGTGTGCTGGGCGACGACGCCATCGAGCGCGCGGTCGAAGCCATTGCGAGAATGGCATCGCTCGCGAGGCAGCTCGGCGCCGAGCGCATCGAGGCCGTGGCGACCAGCGCGGTCCGCGATGCGGCGAATGGTGGGCGCTTCCTGGGACGCGTGCGCCAGGAGACTGGTCTTCGAGTGCGGGTGCTCGGCGGCGAGGATGAGGCGCGATTGAGCTTTCGGAGCGCACTGGCCCACTTCGATCTCGCTGCCGGCCGCGCCGTCATCATGGACATCGGCGGCGGATCACTCGAACTCGCGCTCAGCGCGGGCGGGGTGCTCGACGATCTCACATCGCTCCCACTGGGGGCACTGCGCCTCACGGAGCGCCACCTCGCAGAAGGGGTGACGCCGCGCCGTGTGAAGCAGCTCCGCAGGGAAGTGCGCGCGGCGCTGAAGGACGCCCTTCCTGCGCGAGAGTGGCGCGGCGCGCTGGTGATTGGCTCGGGCGGCACTTTCACAAATCTGGGTGGGATGCATCTCGCCCGGCAGCGCATGCTGGCCGCGCGCAATGTGCACGCGGCTCACGTGCCGCGCACCGAGGTGGAGCATATGCTGGATGCCCTCGTGGCGATGACGCCGGAGGAGCGGCGCTCCACGCCCGGTCTCAATCCGGCACGGGCCGACATCTTCGTGGCCGGTGTTGCGGTCGCGGCGGAGGTCCTCGCCCGGCTCGACGCCCGCGAGCTCGTGGTCTCGCGATACGGCATTCGTGAAGGGCTCTTGCTGGAGACGGCAAAGGTGCGCGCCACGGCTGCTGATCCCGGCGCTGCCCGCGAGCGTTCGGTGCGTGATTTCGCTGAGCGGTGTCACTACGAGGAACCGCATGCACGTCAGGTGCAGCGCCTGGCGCTGCGCCTCTACGACGCCATCGGAGAGCGGCTTGGCTGCCTTCCCGACGAACGGCAGATTCTCGCTGATGCCGCGCTGCTGCATGATTGCGGCTATCACATCAGCTACGACCGGCATCACAAGCACTCGTATCACCTGATCATTCACGCCGAGTTGCTCGGCGTCACGCCAGCCGAGCAGGTGTCGATGGCGAACATTGCCCGATATCACCGGGGGGCGCCGCCGAAGAAGAAGCATCGGAATTTTGGCGAACTCGAACCGCCACTGCGGGAGCAGGTGCGGCGTCTCTCCGCCATTCTGAGAGTGGCTGACGGATTTGATCGTGCCCATGTGAGCGGTGTCGGCGAGCTGAAGGTGCGCTGGGGCAAGAAGGCACTCCGCATCACGCCGGTGCCGGTGCGTTCCGAGGATATGCTGCGCCTGGAGTCATGGGGCGCGCACCGCAAGTCGCAGCTGCTTGCGGATCTGGCAGGCGTTCCCGTGGAGATCGTCGGCGTGGATGGCACCGTGTACTCGTCAGATCACGTCGTGGGCAAGGACGAATAGTCGCGTCGACCGCCCCGCTCTCCGCCAGCGGGTGCTATTCGGCGAAGTGCTCCGACAATCCCCGCTCGCTGTCGGCGAGTGAGCTGGACTGATCGCTGTCGCTGTCCCGGCCCCAGGAATCATGGAGCAGCACGGCGTGCGTGGCGCGCACTTCATCGCTCGGGGTTCGCTGCGTCCAGTGCCCGTCGGCGGCGAGATCCCATGCCTGCCGGTTATCGGCGAGCATGGTCTCAAGCAACGAGTGCAGGCGCTGGTGGTGCGTCCGGGCTTCCACCGGAGCCACCGCCTCCACGCGTCGCAGGAAGTTGCGCGGCATCCAGTCGGCACTGCCAATGTAGTAGTCCGGATCACCGTCATTGGCAAAGTAGAAGATTCGCGAATGCTCCAGGAAGCGTCCGATCACACTCACCACCCTGATGCGCTCGCTCAGTCCGTCCACACCGGGGCGCAGACAGCAGATGCCGCGGACCACCAGGTCGATCGTGACTCCGGCGCGCGATGCCTCGTAGAGCGCGTCGATCACCACGTCATCCACCAAGGAGTTCATCTTCGCGATGATTCGGGCTGGCCGCCCCGCTCGTGCATGCCCCGCTTCCCGCTCGATGAGTTCCACGAACCGGTCACGCATGTTCGCGGGTGCCACCAGCAGCTTGCGATAGTAGCGCTGTCGCGCGTAACCCGTGAGCGAGTTGAACAGATCGCTGATGTCGGCGCCGATGGAAGGACGGCAGGTGAAGAGCCCCACATCCGTGTAGATGCGCGCCGTCTTGCTGTTGTAGTTGCCCGTACCGATATGCACGTATCGACGGATGCCATCCGGCTCACGCCGCACCACCAGCGCCGTCTTGGTGTGCGTCTTGAGCGCGTAGGATCCATAGACAACGTGCACGCCGAAGCTTTCGAGCTCGCGCGCCCACGAAATGTTGTTGGTTTCATCGAACCGGGCCTTGAGCTCCACCAGCACGGCAACCTGCTTGCCGCGCTGTGCCGCCTGCGTGAGCGCTCGCACGATCGCGGTATCGCCACTGGTGCGATACAGCGTGAGCTTGATGGCCAGCACATCAGGATCGCTTGCGGCTGAATCGAGAAAGCGTTCCACGGTGGCGGGAAACGAATCCACGGGATGATGCACCAGCAGATCGCCCTCGCGGATCACATCGAAGATGGAGCGCGAGGAGTCCTGCAGTTCCGGTGGCGTGCGAGGAACGAAGGCCGGATCATGCAGTGCAGGAATGTCGATCGCGGCAAGCTGGAGCAGGTCGGACAGGTCCAGCAGGTGCCCTGCGTTCTCGAGGTCGGCCTCGGTCAGCTCCATGGATGGATCTTCATCGTCCTGGAGCTCATCCAGCAGCAACACGCGCAGGTGCTCGGGCATGTCCTCCTGCAACTCCACGCGAATCACTTCACCGAACCGGCGCTTGAAGACCTCCTCTTCGATGGTCGCCAGCAGATCCTCGGGCTCCTCGCCGTCGGGAATCTCCAGGTCCGAGTAGCGCGTGACCCTGAAGACGTACCAGCCCTGCACCTCCACGCCGGGAAAGAGAGCGTCGAGATTCGCCCCGATCACCGCTTCCAGTGGAATGAAGGCATTCGCACGACCTGCGATCGGTAGCCAGCGGGGCAGCGACTTCGGCACCTTCACGCGCGCGAAGTGGATCGTGTTCTCTTCGGGATCGCGGATCTCGACGGCAAGCGACAGCGAGAGATTGGACAGGTACGGAAAAGGATGACCGGGATCGACGGCCAGCGGCGTGAGCACAGGGAAGATCTGCGTCTCGAACACCGTGTCGATCGCGGCGCATTCGGCTGGGGTGAGTTCCTCCAGCCCCACGAGCACCACCCCGTGTGGACGCAGCTCGCGCATCACCTCCTGAAACGCCACACGCTGCCGACGCATGAGGTCGTCCACCTGCGAGCGGATGGCGGCGAGCTGCGCTGCCGGTGACATCCCATCCGGGCCCGACGCGCCGGCGCGCGCCGCTGCCTGACGACGCAATCCGGCCACGCGAACCATGAAGAACTCGTCGAGATTGGAGCTGAAGATCGCCAGGAACTTCAACCGCTCCAGCAGAGGGACGCGCGAATCCGTGGCCTCATGAAGGACGCGCTCATTGAACGCGAGCCAGCTGAGCTCGCGATTGAAATAGTTCTCGGAAGTAAGCGGCGGTGTCACAGTACTCATGTCAGCCTTCCCATCCGCACGCCCGGTGCCGTCAACCCGGCAGGTGGATGAACTGGGCGAGGAGCAAGTAGGAGAGCGCCGCCATCAGCGCAGACGCCGGGATCGTGAGGATCCAGGCCCAGACGATCGATCCAGCAAGGCCCCAGCGGACCGCCGAGAGTCGCGTGGTGGCGCCAACACCCACGATCGATCCCGTGATGGTGTGCGTGGTGCTCACGGGAATACCGTAATGCGTGGCGATCTGAATGGCGATGGCACCACCGGTTTCTGCGGCAAATCCCCCGATCGGCCGCAGCTTCGTGATGCGCGAACCCATCGTGTGCACGATGCGCCACCCACCGAACAGCGTCCCCAGGGAAATCGCGGAATAGGCTGTGACTTCAACCCAGCGCGGGATCGTGGTGCCATCGGCAATGTACAGATGATGGAGTATGCCGGTCTCATGCGCGAAGGTCGCTCGCGTCGCCATCAACAGGCCGAAGATGATACCCATCGTCTTCTGCGCATCGTTGCCGCCGTGCGAGTACGAGAGCATGGCAGAACTCAGCAGTTGCGCTGGCCTGAACACCCGGTCCACCCGACCGGCGCTCACGCGCTGGAAAATCCAGTAGCACGCCAGCATCAGCACGTAGCCCGCCGCGAATCCCACGAGAGGGCTGATCACGATGAAGGACAACGTCTGCACCCAGTTTGGCCCCCACGTGATTCCTGCCAGGCCCGCCTTGGCCACGGCGGCACCTGCGTACCCGCCGATCAGCGCATGCGACGAACTGGATGGAATGCCGTACGCCCAGGTGATGAGGTTCCAGATGATCGCGCCGAGCAGCGCGCCGAGAATCACGTTGGGATCGACGATGCTCTGATCGATCATCCCACTACCGATGGTCTTGGCCACCGCTACGCCGCCAGTGAACAGCGCGAGAAAGTTGAAGGTGGCCGCCCAGATGACGGCAGCGAGCGGGCTCAGCACTCGTGTCCCGACGATCGTGGCGATGGAGTTCGCCGAGTCGTGGAACCCGTTGATGAAATCGAAGACGAAGGCGATCGCGATGATCGCGACGACATAGCCTACCACGATCGTCAGCTCAGGCGTTCTTGATGGAGATGCTGTGCACCGCGTTCGCGACGCCCATGCACTGGTCGATCGCCAGCTCGAGCGTCTCGTAGACCTCCTTCCAGCGGATCACCTCGATGGGATCCGGCGTGCCGGCAAAGAGCGCCCCCACCGCCTCGTGGTACAGGGCGTCGCCCTCTTCCTCCAGCCGCTTGATCTCGCTGGCCTGCTTCGCCACTTCGCTGGGCTTCTTGATGGATCGCACCGCCTTCCCGATGTGCTCGGCCGCCCGCAGGATCACGTGGGCCATCTGCTTGGCCGGCTCGCGTACCTCGTCGATATGGAGCATCACCACGCGACGGGCCGTCCCGTCCAGACGGTCGATCACGTCGTCCAGTCGGGACGCGAGCAGATGGATGTCCTCGCGATCGATCGGCGTGATGAAGCTCTTGTCGATACGGGTGTTGATGGAGAGGGTCAGGGCATCGGCCTGATGCTCGACGTCCTTGATCGCCTTCACCAGCTCGGTGGTGCGGTGCGGCTCGGCGAACAGCTGATCGAGCAGTTGCGCGGTGGTCCGGAGATGGTCCGCGAGCTGATTGAACATGTCGAAGAACTGTTCGTCGCGCGGAATCAGACGGCTCAGCATGTGAGCGGGTGGGCTCGGGAAGATGGCAGAGGGGTGCAGTGACAAAGATAGGCCGCGCCGAGGAGCACGGCAAACCAGGCGCGCGCCTTTGGGGGTGTTGTCACGCAACCGTTACATCTCCGCCGTGAGCGTGGGCGCAGTGCAGCTAAGCGACAAACGCTGATCCTCGCGCGCCACGGTCGGCGGCGCTGTGACTGCCAGAGTGGCGCCGGTGCTGGTCGTGGAGTGGCGCACCTGGCAGGCCGATCAGCCTGCCAGGCCGCCATCGACTGCCAGTCTGACGCAAGACGGACGGTATCCACCTTGCGCTATTGACCTTCAACGTTAGTCGGCTCCGACCGGCACGCACATTCCCAACATCGAGGACGCAATGGCAGACAAGGTCATCGGCATTGATCTCGGCACGACGAACTCCGTCGTCGCCGTCATGGAAGGGGGCGACCCGGTCGTCATTCCCAACGCCGAGGGTGGGCGCACCACCCCGTCGGTCGTGGGATTCACGAAGGATGGGGAGCGGCTGGTTGGCCAGGTAGCCAAGCGGCAGGCAGTCACCAACCCCACCAACACCGTGTTCTCCATCAAGCGGTTCATGGGTCGCAAGATGAGCGAGATCACGAGCGAGAAGTCGCGCGTGCCGTACAGCGTGCTCGCGGGCGCCAACGACGTGGCGACGGTGGAAGTCCAGGGGAAGCGCTACAGCGCCCCTGAAGTGTCCGCCATGATCCTCCAGAAGATGAAGCAGACGGCCGAGGACTACCTTGGCCAGCCTGTCACGAAGGCCGTGATCACGGTGCCCGCGTACTTCAACGACGCCCAGCGCCAGGCCACGAAGGACGCTGGCAAGATTGCCGGACTGGACGTGCTGCGCATCATCAACGAGCCCACGGCCGCCGCGCTGGCGTATGGCCTGGACAAGAAGAAGGACGAAAAGGTGGCCGTGTTCGATCTGGGCGGCGGCACGTATGACATTTCCGTGCTGGAGCTATACGACGTGGATGGCTCGCGCCAGTTCGAGGTGAAGTCCACCAACGGCGATACGCACCTGGGCGGCGACGACTTCGACCAGCGGGTGATCGACTGGATCGTCTGCGAGTTCAAGCGCGATCAGGGCATCGATCTGTCCAAGGATCCGATGGCGCTGCAGCGACTGAAGGAAGCGGCGGAAAAGGCCAAGATGGAGCTCTCGAGCACCAACTCGACAGACATCAACCTGCCCTTCATCACCGCGGATCAGAGCGGGCCGAAGCATCTGAACTACACGCTCTCGCGCGCCAAGTTCGAGCAGCTCGTGGACGATCTCATCACCCGCACCATCGAGCCCATGCGGAAGGCGCTCAAGGATGCGGGGCTGGAGCCGAAGGACATTGACGAGGTGCTGCTCGTGGGTGGGTCGACGCGCATTCCGAAGATCCAGGAAGAGGTCAAGAAGTTCTTCGGAAAGGATCCCAACAAGGGCGTGAACCCCGACGAGGTCGTCGCCATCGGCGCGGCTGTGCAGGGTGCCGTGCTCACCGGTGAGCAGAAGGATGTTCTGCTGCTCGACGTCAGCCCGCTCTCGCTCGGCATCGAGACCCTTGGCGGCGTGACCACCGTCCTCATTCCGCGCAATACCACGATTCCCACCAAGAAGTCCGAGACCTTCAGCACGGCGGACGACAATCAGACAACGGTGGAGATCCATGTGTTGCAGGGCGAGCGGGAACTCGCGCGTGACAATCGCACCATCGGGAAGTTCCAGCTTACGGGGATTCCCCCCGCTCCGCGCGGCATGCCGCAGGTGGAGGTGACCTTCGATATCGACGCGAACGGCATCCTGCACGTGGCTGCGAAGGACAAGGCGACCAACAAGGAGCAGAAGATCCGCGTGGAGGCCTCGAGTGGATTGTCGGACTCCGACATCGACAAGATGGTGAAGGACGCCGAGCAGAACGCCGATGAGGACAAGCGGCGGCGTGAGGAGATCGACACCCGCAATCGTCTGGACAGCATGACCTACGAGGTGGAGAAGAACTCCAAGGAGTGGGCCGACAAGCTCCCGGAGGATCTCAAGACGCGTCTCGATGCCTCGGTGGAGCGGTCCAGGAAGGCGCTGCGCGGTGACGATCTGAACGAGATCAAGGCGGCGCAGGAGGATCTGAGCAAGACCTTCGGCGAGGCGGGACAGTCGTTCTACGCGCAGAATCAGGGCGCGGCGGCGGAGGGTGCGGATGCAGGCTCGCAGGCCGACGGAGGCGCCACAGCTGGTGCACCGGCGGATGATGTGGTCGAGGCCGATTACGAGATCGTGGACGACAACAAGCCGTCCTGAGTATCCCGGCCAACGGAAACCCGCGCGGGCGACGTATGTGTCTCATGGAACATGCGGCGCCCGTGTGCGGGTATGACCGACAACAGCACGACGCAGCACGCAGCATCTCTCTCTGAACAGGATGAGCGCGATGGCTACTGGACACTCACGCGCGCGCTTCGGCGCGGCGCTCGCGACCGCATTCCTCTGCGGTCTTCTCTTCGCGTCCGGGTTCGACCTGACGCGATTCGGCTGGGCCCAGGCGACCACGGGCAGCAAGGTATCGTCGTCCGAGGTGCAATCGCTCGCCGAGACGGGCAACGCCTTCGAGGCGATCGCGGATCATGTGACGCCGAGTGTGGTGTCGATTGCCACGCAGCGGGTGCGGACCGCGCGCGCGCGGGGGCGTAACGCGCCCGGGTCGATCGAGGATTTCTTTCGCCAGTTCGATCCGCAGGGGCAGGCGCCGGGTCAGGGTCAGGGAGGTCAGGGGCAGCCCCGCGAAGAGTCGCAGGACGCGAGCGGTTCCGGCTTCATCGTCAGCAAGGACGGCTACATCCTCACGAACAACCACGTTGTGGCCGACGCCGACAAGGTGACGGTAACACTGTCCGACAAGCGGGTGTTCGACGCGACGGTGGTCGGGCGCGATCCCACGACTGATGTCGCGCTGATCAAGGTGAACGCGACCGGGCTTCCGGTGGCGACACTCGGTGACGACGCGACGGCACGTGTGGGCCAGTGGGTGGTGGCCATCGGCAATCCCCTCGGGCTCGATTTCACGGTGACGGCGGGCATCATCAGCGCGAAGGGCCGGCCGCTCCAGGGCCTGCTCCCTAATCGCTACGCGATTACCGACTACATCCAGACCGACGCGGCGATCAACCCCGGAAACTCCGGCGGCCCGCTCGTGAACATCCGCGGCGAAGTGATCGGCATCAACAGTGCGATCGCCAGCACCACGGGAATGTACGCGGGCTACGGCTTCGCGATTCCCGTGACGCTCGCGAAGCAGGTGATGGACGACATCATCCGATACGGCCGGGTGCGGCGCGCGGTTATCGGCGTCGGCATTCTGGATGCGACGCCCGCCGATGCGAAGGCGGCTGGACTCGACAAGGTGACCGGCGTCCTCGTGACGACCTTCAGCGAGGACGCGAAGGGATACAGCGCCGCGCGGGAGGCAGGCGTGAAGCCGGGTGACGTGATCGTCGCGGCGGATGGACGTCCGACCGATCGCACGGGGACACTGCAGCGCATCGTGCGGAGTCACGCGCCGGGCGAGACTGTGTCGTTTGACGTAATGCGCTTCGGGGAGAAGAAGAGCTTCCGGGTGAAGCTCGGCGAAGCCCCGGACCCCACTGCGCAGCAGGTGGCCGATGGCGGGGCGACACCGGCGCCGGCGCGACGGAACGACTCACAGCGCTTCGACAAGGTAGGCGTGACAGTGGAGCCAGTGTCGGCGGATCTCGCGAATCGCGCGCGGCTGTCGGATGTGGCGAAACGCGGCCTGCTCGTGAGCGAGGTGAGCGTCACGGGCCCGGCGTACCGGAAGCTTGGAGCCGATCAGACGATCCTGCTGAGCGTGATCACGCCGGGACTTCAGCGGGAGCTGCGTACGCCCGGCGATCTGGACAGCGTGCTGGCGAAGGTGCGAAGTGGCGACGTCGTCACCTTCCTCGTGTACGACATTGGCGTGCAGGACTCGCCGACACGGGCGATCTCGCTGCAGGTTCAGTAACGATCTATGGCGAACACGGGAGCGGCGCGTCGGCAGGATGCCGG
>JBBSVF010000083.1:0-11080 GCA_038233745.1 Gemmatimonadales bacterium | reverse complement strand
CGTCGACAAGGAGTGCGCAAAGCTCTCCGCCGACCTCGCTGGCCTGGAGAAGCAACTGACGGCGCTGGAGGCGCGACTCGCCAATCCCGGCTTCATCGATCGCGCGCCGGCGCCGGTGGTAGAGGGTGAACGCGCGAAGCAGGCCGAGTGGTCGGCTCGGCGCGACACGCTGCGCACCCGCATCGAGGCGCTGTGCGGCTCGCGCTGATCCTCGGTGCGCTGGCGTGCATGGCGTGCGCGTCGGCCGCGCCTCCGCCAGGCGGGCCGGAGGACAAGGCCGCGCCAGTGCTCGTCCGCGTCACCCCTGAATCGGCTGCCGTGAATGCGCGGGAGTCGGCGGTGAACTTCGTGTTCGACGAAACGATCAACGATCGCGGAACTGGCGCTCAGGAGGTGAGCAAGTTCTTCCTGATCTCACCGGTGGAGGGCGCACCGAGTGTCGCGTGGCACCGCAGCCGTATCGACGTGCGGCCGCGCCATGGATTCCGGGAGAACACTGCGTACACCGTCACCCTCCTGCCCGGACTGTCGGACCTGCGCGGCAACGTGATGAAGACGGGACATTCCGTGATCTTCAGCACGGGTCCGGTGATTCCCACGCTGCGCATCGAGGGCATCGTGTTCGACTGGCAGACCGAACGTCCGGTGCCCAGAGCGTTCATTGAAGCGATGGCGACCGACAGCACCGTGTACATCGCCCAGGCTGACAGCGCGGGACACTTCTCGGTAGGGCCCCTGCCCTCCGGCAGCTATCTCGTGCGCGGCATCATCGATCAGAACGGAAACCGCGCGCTGGATCGCAGCGAACTCTCCGACACGGCACGTGTGCTCCCGCCGCTCGCGCAGCCAGTCGAGCTGCTGGCCATCCTGCGCGACACGCTGCCTGCGCGCATCCTCACCGTGGAGCCGGCCGACAGTCTGACATTGCGCGTGACCTTCGATCGCCCGCTCGATCCGGCACAGTCGATCGGCACGGGCAACTTTCGCCTCGTGCGCGCCGACAGCTCCATCGTCGCACTCGTCAGTGTGCGCACTGCGCGCCAGGACGCGGACTCGGCCAAGGCCGCCGTGGGGGTGCGCGAGGACAGTCTCCGAAGGGCAGACACCACGACGCGTCGTGCCCCGCCGGTACCCGATTCGCGGGTCACCCGCGTTGGTGCGGCCGCACGCGAAGGGACGCGCCCCTCACGGCCGCCTCCGTCGCCCACCGTGACCCTGCGACTGGCGACGCCACTCGCGCATGCGACGACGTACCGACTCTCGGCATCCGGTATCGTGGCGCTCAGTGGCCGGACGGCCCCGAGTGACCGCTCGTTCACCACGCGCGCCCCTCCCGCGCCGAAACCAGCCAGCGATAGCGTGACGCAGCCGCCGCGTTCCACGCCGCGTGCACCTGCGCGTCCCGAATGACCGATGCGCGGCGTGATCTGCCCAGTGTGAGTGCGCTGCTCGAGCGCCCCGGCATTCAGGCGCTCCTCGAGCAATTGCCGCGCACAGTTGTTGTTCATGCCATTAGAGCGGCGCTGGACGAGGCAAGACGCGACGATCCGCGCGCGCCACGCGACTGGGAGCTGGCCGTCGCTGCGCAGGCCGGCACCGCCACGGCGCCGGGCCTCGCACCACTCATCAATGCCACGGGCGTTGTGCTGCACACCAACCTCGGCCGCGCGCCATTGGCCGAGGTGGCGATCAGTGCCATCGAGCGTGTGGCGCGCGGATATTGTGCGCTCGAGTACGACGTGGACAAAGGCGTTCGCGGCTCGCGATATGAGCACTGCGCGGCGCTGCTGCGCGAACTGACCGGCGCAGATGGCGCGCTGGTGGTGAACAACTGCGCGTCGGCGCTCGTGCTGGCGATGAATACCGTTGCGGCGGGGCGCACGGTGGTGCTGTCGCGCGGAGAACTGGTGGAAATCGGCGGCAGCTTCCGCGTCCACGATATCGTGAGTCGTAGCGGGGCCGGCATCCGGGAGGTGGGGGCGACGAATCGCACACATCTGTCCGATTATGCCGGGGCGATGGATGACAGCACTGGGGCGCTGCTGAAGATTCACCGCAGCAACTTCGCGCAGGAAGGCTACGTGGCCGAGGTCGATGTGGCGTCCCTTGCAGCGCTCGCAAGAGAACGTGGCGTTCCGCTGGTGCACGACCTGGGGAGCGGACTGTTGATCTCGCTCGAGCGTGCGGGGCTCGTGGGAGAGCCGACGGCGCGTGAGGCGCTCGACGCCGGCGCCGATGTAGTGGTCATGAGTGGCGACAAGCTCCTGGGGGGTCCGCAGGCGGGGATCATCGTGGGGCGGCAGGACCTGATCGAGGCAATGCGCGCCAACCCTCTCGTGCGGGCGCTGCGCGTGGACAAGCTCACCCTGGCCGCTCTCGAAGCCACACTGCTGCTGTATCGCGATCCGGAACGCGCCTGGCGCGAGATTCCGGTGCTTCGCATGCTCGGCGAATCTGTCGCGGCTGTTCGCGAGCGTGCGGCCCGCATGGCGCAGCAACTGGGCAGCGCGAATGTGCCGTGCGACGCGGTGGACTCCGAGGTGAGTGTGGGAGCTGGCGCGCATGCCACGTCACGATTGCCCAGCGCAGCGATCGCGCTGCACGACGATGTGCAGCAGCTTGCCGAGCGGTTGCGTCGCGGAAGTCCGGCCGTGATCGGACGAGTGCAGCAGGGAACGTTGCTGCTGGATTGCCGAACCATCGCCGACGGCGAGATGGATGCCGTTGTTCGCTGTGTGATCAGCGCGCATGGCTGATCGCGGCCGGGCCGCTGCCTTCCTCGATCGGGATGGGACCATTGTCGTGGATCGCCACTATCCCGCGGATCCCGCGGGCCTGGACCTTGTCCCTGGGGTTGCCCAGACGCTGCGGGAGATGGCGAGCGATGGGCTGGCCATCATCATCATCTCGAATCAGTCCGGCATTGCGCGCGGCAGGGTGAGGGTGCAGCAGTATCACGCGGTGAATCAGCGACTGCGTACCATGCTCGCCGACGAACAGGTGAGTGTGCTTGATGTGTTCGTGTGCCCGCATCACGGCGAGTACGCACTGCCCTGCACCTGCCGGAAGCCCTCGAGCGAGCTCTTCGAGCGGGCTGCGCGAGTGCATGACATCGACTTCACGCGCTCGCTGCTGGCCGGCGACAAGCTGCGCGACGTCTCGGCCGCTGCGGCGCTGGGTGCACTCGGGATCCTGGTGCCCGGCGTCGACACTGCGCCATCGGACATTGCCGCGGCATCGGCGTCGCCCGTACTGCGAGTGGCCGAGACGCTCGGCGAGGGCTATCGGGAGTTCCGCGAGCGAGTCCAGCGGTGACAACGGCTGCCGTGCTCGCGAGTGGCGGTGGCTCCAATGTGCAGGCCCTCATCGAGCATCTCTCGCGTGACGGAGAACAGCGCCCATGGGACATCGTGCTCGTCGCCAGCGATCGCGCGCAGGCAGGAGCGCTCGATCGCGCACGCGCGGCGGGCATCCCGACGGCGCTCGTCAGGACCGCGGCAGCGCCTGAACGCGAGAGCCTGGCGGACCTGCTGGATCGCGTGCAGCCTGATCTGCTCGTTCTCGCCGGATATCTGCGGCTCGTGAGTGCCGATGTCACGCGCCAGTACGCCGGGCGCATCGTGAATGTGCATCCAGGGCCGTTGCCGGAGTTCGGTGGCGCAGGCATGTTCGGAGAGCGCGTACACAGGGCAGTGCTCGCTGCAGGAGTGCGGGAGAGCGCGGCCTCCGTTCACTACGTGGACGAGGTCTTCGACCGCGGTGCAGTCATCGTCCGCTGGCCCGTACCCGTGCTGGATGGCGACACCGCTGCCACGCTCGGTGCACGAGTGCTCCGCGCTGAACACCTGCTGTTGCCGCGAGTGGTCCGCCAGATGTGCATACGGTTTGCGGTGCACGCAGGCGACGCCCTCCGGCTTCCCGACCCACCCCTGTTCGACGAAACGCTGTCCTTTGAAGCGCTGGGCGATCAGCTCGACGCCATCTTTTCCTCTGTCCCCGCATTGTGATGCCCCGTGCCCTGCTCTCCGTCTCCGACAAGACTGGCCTCATCGACTTCGCGCAGGGCCTCGCCACACTCGGCTGGGATCTGATCTCCACCGGCGGAACCGCGCAGGCGCTGCGTAAGGCCGGCGTGGTGGTGAGCGACGTGGCGGAGGTCACCGGCTTTCCGGAGATGCTCGACGGCCGGGTGAAGACGCTGCACCCCGCGGTGCACGGAGCGCTGCTCGCGCGCCGCGATGATCCGTCGCACATGGACGCCATCGCCGAGCACGGGATCACGCCGATCGACCTCGTTGCGGTGAACCTCTACCCTTTCCAGCGCACCGCTGCACGACGCGATGCCTCGCCCGCCGAGGTGATCGAGCAAATCGATATCGGCGGGCCGAGCATGCTGAGATCGGCGGCGAAGAATCATGCGTCGGTCACCACAGTGGTGGATCCGGCCGACTACCCACGTGTGCTGCAGGCCATTCAGGGCGACGACGTGGGCGGTCTGCGACGCGAGCTCGCCGCAAAGGTGTTCGCGCACACCGCGGCCTACGACGCCGCGATCGCCGCGTGGTTCTCGGCGCAGGATGGGGCACGACTTCCCGACCGGCTCTGCCTTCCACTCGAGAAGTCTCAGGCGCTGCGGTACGGCGAGAATCCCGCGCAGGCCGCTGCCTTCTATGTGGAGCGACCGGGACTCGGCCTCGCCTCGCTGGTGCAGCGCGGCGGCAAGGCGCTGTCATTCAACAATCTGCTGGACCTGGAGGGCGCGCTCATCACGGCGGAGCCCTTCGAGGGCCAGATCGCGTGCGCCATCATCAAGCACACCACGCCCTGTGGGCTCGCGACCGGCGCAAGCCCCCTCGAGGCGTATCGCAAGGCCCTCGCGTGCGATCCGGTGTCGGCATTCGGGTCGGTGATCGCCTTCACCACCGAGGTGGACGACGCCACCGCCAACGCCGTCTCGAGCCTGTTCGTGGAGTGTGTGGTGGCGCCGAAGTTCAGCGACGGCGCACGGGAGATTCTCTCGCGCAAGCAGAATCTGCGCGTGCTCGAGGGGACGGCGCGGTACGCCGAGCGTGCGCTGGATTACAAGCGGGTTCGGGGCGGGCTGCTGGTGCAGGAGCGGCCCGTGGTGCGCGGCGAAACCGAGGCGTGGACGGTGGCATCGGAACGGCAGCCCACAGAGGCGGAGCGAGAGGATCTGCGCTTTGCGTGGCTGGCAGTGGCGAGTGTGAAGTCCAATGCCATCGTGCTGGCGCGCGAGGGGGCGACCATCGGGATCGGCGCCGGTCAGATGTCGCGGGTGGACGCGGCCTTCATGGCGGTCCACAAGGCACAGGCGGCCGGCCACGAGACCGCGGGGGCCGTGCTGGCGAGCGATGCATTCTTTCCCTTCGCCGACGGCATCGAGCAGGCGGCGGCAGCAGGAGTGCGTGCGATCGTGCAGCCTGGGGGGTCGGTGCGGGATGCCGAGGTGATCGCGGCGGCCAACGCACATGACATCGCCATGATCATGACGGGGGAGCGCCTGTTCCGGCATTGAGGCGCGGCCCTGTCGAGATCGGCGTGCTCTCGCCATCTTTCCTTGCTGTGATTCCGCCCCGCATTCGCGGGGCGTCTGCTATCCGACCCTGCCCTGAGCACCATGGCGAAGACGTCTCCGCCGTCTGAACTCGATTTCCGACCGTCCTATCGTGCCGCCGCCATCACCACGGCGGCCGTGTTCGTCCTGTATCTGCTCACCCTGTCGCCCTCCACGGCGATGTGGGACACCAGCGAGTACATCACGGCTGCGCAGACGCTGGGGCTGCCGCATCCGCCCGGCAATCCACTGTTCGTGCTCATCGGGCGCGTGTTTGCCATCCTTCCCATCGCGAAGAGCATTGCCGTGCGCATCAATGTGCTGGCGGCGGTATGCAGCGCGGTGTCGGCCGGCATGTGGTTCCTGATCACCGAGCGGGTGCTGGTGAGCTGGTTCGCCGAGCGGTGGCAGCGGATCCTGGGCGGTGTTCTCGCGGCGCTCATCGGGGCGACGTCGTTCACCGTGTGGAACCAGAGCGTGGTGAACGAGAAAGTCTACACCGTCTCGCTGCTCGGCATCGCGGTGATCTCGTGGCTCATGGTGCGCTGGTGCGACACGCCTGACGGGCGCCGCGCCGATCGCACCCTTGTGCTCGTGGCGTATCTGCTGGGACTCGGGTATGCAAACCACATGGCCGGCATGCTGGCGGCGCCGGCGGTCGGACTGGCGGTGCTCATCGTACGCTGGCGCACCGTGCTGCGCTGGCGCCTGCTGCTGGCCTGCGGCGCCGCGCTGCTCTTCGGCATCACGCCTTTCGCGATGCAGCCCATTCGCGCGGCGCACTACCCTGCCCTCAACGAGGGCGAACCGACGGCGTGCCGTGAGGGTCTGAAGTTCGACTGCACCTTCAGCGCGGGCACGTACGACGCCTTCATGTACAACTTCAATCGCGGCCAGTACGGCAAGCCCGATCTCGGCGAGCGGCAGGCGCCGTTCACGGCGCAGGTGGGGATGTGGTGGCTGTACTTCAAGTGGCAATGGCTGCGTGATGCGCACTACGACCGCCCGTTCACCCAGAGTCTGCTGGCCGCGGGGTTCCTGGTGCTCGGTCTGCTGGGCGGCTACGTGCACTATCAGCGGGATCGCCGGAGCTTCTGGTACTTCGGTTCGCTGATGTTCACGATGACGCTGGTGCTGATCTACTACCTGAACTTCAAGTACGGTGCGTCGCAGGCGCCCGAGCTCTCGGGTGTGAATCGCGAGGTCCGCGACCGGGACTACTTCTACCTCTGGAGTTTCTCCGCGTGGGGAGTCTGGGCGTCGCTCGGGCTCATCGCCGTGTGGGATTCCATTGCCCAGCTCATCGATCGTGAACAGGTGTCAGGGCTGCGCGGACGTGTCGAGCGTCCCACGCGGCGCGCCCTCAAGATCGCGTCGCCCATTCTGGCGCTCGCGCTCATTCCGCTGTTCACCAACTGGACCACCGCCTCGCGCGCGGGCCAGACCGACACCGCGGATTTCGCCCGCGACATGCTCAACTCCGTCGAGCCCTATGGTGTGCTGGTGACGGTGGGCGACAACGACACCTTCCCGCTCTGGTATGCGCAGGAAGTGGAGGGCATTCGCCGCGACGTCGTCATCGCGAACACCTCGCTGCTGAACACCGACTGGTACACGCGCCAGCTCATCCGCCGGCCCGTCTACGAGTATGATGCGGCTGCGGGGCCCGCCGTCTACCGCAACAAGACCTGGCCAAAGCCGGCCGGGCCGCCGCTCCACATGACGATGGCGGCCGCGGATTCGGTACCCGCCTACATCCAGCTCGACCGCCCGATGACTTTTCAGGGCGGTCCCTATCGCGCGACGATCGATCCGCAGCGGCTGTCGATTCCGGGAATCCTGCAGCGCGCGGACATCTTCATCCTCCGCATGATCGCCGATTCGTACAAGGAGCGGCCGATCTACTTCAGCCGCACCTCCGCCGGCTACGGCAACGAGCTCGGACTGGGCGAGAATCTGCTCACGCAGGGACTGGCCTCCAAGCTGTTCGTTCCGCCGACGACGCAGAGCCGCGATACGCTGCTCGTGCCCGGTGCCGGATGGGTGGATCTCGCGCGCAGCCGGACGCTGTGGGACTCGGTGTTCACGGCGCCGAAGTCGCTCGCACGGCGCACCGACTGGACCGATCGCCCGTCCGTGGGCATTCCGTATCTCTACGTCGCCACTGGGCTGATGCTGAGCGAGGTGATGCAGGCCACGGGAGATACCAAGGGTGCGTCGCGCGTGCTCTCACAGGCTCGCGCCGTTGCGCAGGGCGTGAAGCTCACCGATCTGCTGGCGCAGATGGAGGAGCCGCAGCCAACGAGCGGTGCCGGCGCACCGTTGCTGGTGCCGCAGGCGGATTCGCCGCGCGGGGCGAGCGTTCCGGCGAGGCCGTGATCTGAGTGTCGACACGAGCGGCAGTGCGGCAGTTGGTGCGGCGCTACTGCTTCGCGGTTCCGCGCCTGACCTACGCGCTCACGGTGGGAATGCGCTCCAGCACGCACCGCGCGCTGCTCTGGGAGATCGCGCGCATGATGGGATTCACCGAGGGCGCTGTGCTCCTGCCTGAGATGCCAGTGGCATCGCTGGTGGACGACTCACGCCCCGTCGTCCTGCGGGAGCCGGTGGCTGCCGATGGGAACGTATCCGCGCTGGAACTGATCGTTCTGGCGCAGCTCGTCGCAGGGCACCGTCCGCAGCAGCTCTTCGAGATCGGCACCTTCGATGGGCGTACGACGCTGACACTCGCCGCGAACTCGCCAGCGGATGCGGTCGTATTCACCCTGGATCTTCCTCCTGATCATCCGACCGCCATGTCGATCACGCCGGCAGAGCGCGCCTTCGTGGCGAAGGAGCAATCCGGCGTTCGGGTGCATGGATCGGAACTTTCGCACAAGGTTCAGCAGTTGTTCGGAGACTCCGCGACCTTCGACTTCGGGGACTACTGGGCCGAGTTTGTGTTCGTGGATGGATCGCATGCCCGGGAGTACGTCATGAGTGATTCAACACATGCCCGTGCGCTGCTGCGGGGACGCCCGGGCACGATCGTATGGCATGACTACGGCACCTGGGAGGGTGTGACCAGCGCGCTCAACACACTCCACAGGGATGATGCGTGGTTTCGTGGCATGCGGCGCGTCTCGGGGACGTCGCTCGTCGTGCTGCGAGTGGACTGACGGGTGAGGGGGAGCGACCATCATGAGTGCCACCGGGAGATGAGCTTCAATCGCTCTGATCCCGTCCCCGCGCCACCGAGAGCCTGAACTCCACACCCCGGGAGCGCATCAGTGCGATAGCGGTTCAGTAAACGACAGCGCGAGTCCACCGCCGGGCACTGCGCTCACGTCGGCCGCGAGAAAGAATCGGTCCAGCCGCGTGACAGGGTGTGTGTGCGCATAGCGCACCACCTTCAATCCGCTGAGGACCCCGATCCCCGCGCTGAGTGAGACGTCGCTCGCCCAGTGCTTGTCCGTGTACATGCGCGCCAGGCCAACCGCCGTGGCAATGCCGTACAGCACTGGCGCGACGAGCGCTGTGTGACCGGGCCACGTGCGCGCCAGCTCGCTCGTCACCGCGGACGCGGCGGCAAAGCCGATCGCGGTGTGCGCAGAGGGGAAACTGGAGAAGTCCTCGTTGGCGAAGCCCCTGAACGGATGGAAATCGAACGGGAGCGAGTCGTGCGTGACGTAAGGGCGCGACCGGCCGATGGCTCCCTTGAACGGGACGCCGAGCGCGCGCTGCGTCGGCGTGAGGAGCGAGGTCATGGTCGTGATATCGTGGAGGCAGCGCGGAGATGGATACAACGAATAGCGCAGGTGCGTGCTTCACACCGCGGGCAGCGTAAGCAGGAACACGCTCCCTGCTCCGAGCGTGCTTTCCACTGTGAGGTCTCCGCCCATGCCGCGCGCCAGCTCACGACTGATGGCGAGGCCGAGCCCTACCCCAACATCCTGCGCCACGAGTCCGCGCCCGAGGACCTGGACAAAGGGATCGAAGATGGAGGCGAGCTTCGAGGCGGCGATGCCGATCCCTGAGTCGGAGACCCGCACAGCGTGCATCGGCGTGCGGCCCTGATCACTCTCCGCCAGGTCGTGACCGTCCAGGCACTCCATCGAGACCTCACCGCCGGAGGCCGTGAACTTCACAGCGTTCGCGAGCAGGTTGAGGACGATCTGCCGCACCTTGCCGGCGTCGGCGCGCACGCGGATATCGCGTGCGCAGCTGTGGCCGCTGTAGCGCAGCGACTTGGCGCGCATCTGCGGCCGCACGAAGTCCTCGACACCGTCGAGCAGCTCGAGCAGTGGCACGTCAGCCAGCGTGTAAACCACGCGGCCACCCTCGAGCTGAGCGTAGTTGAGCACTGACTCGACGAGGCTCAGCAGGTGCGCCTGGCTGCGCTGAATGCCGGCCAGATCGGTGAGCTGCTCGGGTGTGACCGGGCCGCGGATGCCAAGCTCGATGAGCTGCGCATATCCGGCGATGGCGTTGAGCGGCGTGCGGAGCTCGTGCGACATGGTGCTCAGGAAATGCGACTTGGTGGCGTTGGCCAGCTCGGCGACGCCCCGCGCCTCCTCGGCGGCGATCTTCGCCTCCTCGGCCTCGGCGCGCGCGACCTCGGCCTCCGTGCGGGCGGCGCTGTTGGCCGCATACAGCCGCGCCCCTTCGAGCGCCTGGGCACACCGGATCGCAAGCGATTCGGCCAGTTCCCCGTCTTCCGCCGTGAACGGCGGCGCCCCCACGCGGCAGATGAAACTGAGCGCTCCAAGCAGTTCGCCCCGCGCAGCGATGGGAACGACGAGCAACGGACCCACCCCGAGCTCGGCGAGTAGGCGCCGGGCGCGCTCCGCGCGCGCTGCGGTCGGCACGAGGGCCAGGTTCCCGAGCCCCACCGGACTGCGCGCACGCTGCACGGCCCGAATTCCGATCGGGTCGTCGATTCCAGTTGCCCAGGTCGCGCCCAGGAGGCGCGCGACCAGCTCCGCGTCGAACGCCGAATGCGTGACCGGAAGCCGGCGCGTCGCCCCTCCGGTCTCCACCACGTCGACAATGCACCAGCCGTCCAGCTCAGGAAGGGTTGCACCGGCGATCGCGGCGTACGTCAGCTCCAGGTCGAGCGACGCTGCAAAGCTGAGGCTCGCGTCGGCGAGGAACTGCGCGCGCTCCCGCGCAGCCAGCGCCACCGCGGCGGCATCCTGCTCGCGCAGCGCGGTAAGGAGGATACGCTCGGCGACGAGCCGCAGCGGGACCGTCATTCCGGGACCGGTGGCGCTCGCGACGGGTCGTCGCTGCGCGTGGGGCTGCCCCCGAGGATGTCGTGAAACCCCACCAGCGCATCGCCTATTGCGGCACCCGACGACGTGATATCGTACCGCCAGAAGGCACGGCTATGTTCGCTGCGCCGCATTTTCACGATCGAGAGGACCTTCTCCAGTGCACCGTCGATCTCCACGTACCGCTGCACCAGGATATCATCGGTGATGAACGACACCCGCTCGCCGGTGAAGCTCAGGTCGGGCGCCATCG
>JBBSVF010000082.1:0-11082 GCA_038233745.1 Gemmatimonadales bacterium | reverse complement strand
GTTCGAGGCCCTGCGCGGCCAGGTGGTCGCACTCGTGGGCGCGAGCGGCGCCGGGAAGAGCACACTGGTCGACCTCATTCCGCGCTTCTACGAGGTCACCGGCGGCCGCATTCTGCTGGACGACGTCGACACCCGCGAACTCACGCTGGAGTCGCTTCGCGGACTCACCGGCATCGTGAGCCAGGACACCGTGCTGTTCAACGACTCCGTTCGCAACAACATTGCGTATGGCGCCGCCGGTCGCTTCAGCGACGAGCAGATTGCGGCGGCGGCGCGCGCGGCGAATGCGCACCTCTTCATCGCCGAGCTGCCCGAAGGCTACGACACCGTGCTCGGCGAGCGCGGCACCCGGCTCTCCGGCGGACAGCGCCAGCGCCTCGCCATCGCCCGGGCGCTGCTCACCGACCCACCCATCCTCATTCTCGACGAGGCCACGTCAGCACTTGACACGGAATCGGAACGACTCGTGCAAGAGGCCATCGATCGATTGCTGGAGGGCCGGACCGTGTTCGTGATCGCACACCGGCTGTCCACCGTCGTGCACGCGGATCAGATTCTGGTACTCGACCGCGGCGAGATCGTCGAGCGCGGAACCCATGCGGAACTCCTGGCCGCCCGGGGAACCTATCATCGCCTGCACGCAGCCCAGCTTCGCCGCGACGACCTGATCGCGGTGCAGAACGTTCCCGTTCCGGTGTCCTGATCGATGCGTACGCTCTTCTACCATACCTCTCCGCACTGGACCGGCGCGTCGCGCGCGTTCGCCGAGGCCGCTCAGGGATTCGTGGCTCGCGGCGAACCGGTCACGATTGCCTGTCGCGCCGACAGCCCGGCCGAGGAGTCATTCATACGGGTCGGACTCGATGTTGCGCCCTTGCCGCCCGTGGGTTCAGTGGGGCGCGCCGCGTGGCATCTTCGGAAGGTGCTGAAGGAAAAGTTCATCGAGGTCGTCTTCCTCCACACCGAGCGCGAGCACCTGGTGGCCGCGTCGGCCATGCGCCTGGCTGGTCGCGGCACCGTGATTCGCCGCCTCCCCGCTGGTTACGTTCCCGCCCGCACACGATCCGGCTCCATCGCTGGCAAGATGGCCGCCTCGCGACTGCTGTTCAGCACCGAGGAAGACCGGGTGCGTGCCAGCGTGGGTGACCGCGCCTTCGTCGCCCCGCTCGGCGTCGACCCGTCACGCGCGGAAGGCTCCCGTGAAGAAGCGCGGACACTTCTGGGCCTGCGGGAGACCTCCCGTCTGGTGATGGTCGTAGCGGATCGAACAGCACGGACGCGCATTACCACCGCACTGCGCACCGCGTCGTTGCTGGCCGAGCGGCATGAGGACCTTCACTTCGGCATCGTGGGGTCGGGCGGAGACGATGACGACACGCACATGCACGCGAGCGCGCTCGGCATCTCGAGCATCGTCACCTTCCTGGGAGAGCGCGACGACATGCCCTTCCTGCTCTCGGCGGCGGACCTCGGCTGGGTGGCGGCAGAGGGCGACGATGCGGCCTTCGGCTGTCTCGATTTCATGGCCGCTCGCGTTCCCGTGGTCGCTGAGCGCTCGACGCTGATTTCGCATTACGTACCCGACGGGATCGCCGGTGTCATGCTTGCGCCCGGGGATGCCAGTGACACCGCCGCCGTGGTGGCGCAATTCCTCGCCGACGATGCGCAACGCGCGGCTATGGGAAATGCGGGCTACACGCGCGCGGCACGCGACTTCACTGCGAAAGCCATGATCGACGGGTTCGACGCGGCCGCTGATGCCGCGGGCGAGCGAGCGAGCCGGGCGGGACGGTGAAGGGCACTGTCGTCGCGCACTGGGCCGAGTATCTCGGCCTGCGCGGCGCCGTGGGTGCGCTTCGGCGCCTCAGCCTGCAACGCGCCGGTCGTATTGGCGAGCGGATCGGAGCGCTCGGCTATCGCCCCCTGGGCATTCGCCGCGCCGTGGTGGAGCGCCAGGTTCGTGCCGCCCTGCCGGAACTCTCCGAGGCCGAGGTGGCGCGAGTGGCGCGCGAATCGTACGAGCATCTCGGACGCACGACGATCGAGGCAGCGCTCCTCCCCGGCTACACACGCGAAGAGATACTCGGCCTGTTCGACGAGATTCACGGGTGGGAGGCAGTGGAGCGCGCACAGGAGACCGGACTCGGGATTCTCTTCGTGTCCGGACATCTGGGAAACTGGGAGCTGGGAGGCTCGTTCATCGCCTCCAGCGGTGTTCCTCTCGAGGTTGTCGCGCGCCGGATGCAGAATCCTTTTTTTGACCGGTATCTCACGCAGACCCGTGAGCGCATCGGGATGCAGGTCGTTCACGACTCCGATGCCGTGCGTCGTGTGCCACGCTCCATTCGTGAGGGTCGGTCCATTGCGCTGCTGGTCGACCAGGGGGCGGCGGGGCTCGCGTCCAGCTGGGTGCCCTTCTTCGGGCGCCTGGCCAAGACGCCGAGGGGGCCTGCCGTCTTCACCCTCCGGCTTCATGCTCCGTTGGTCTTTGCGTGTGCCTTGCGGTTGCCGAATGGTCGCTTCGCCATGCATTTCGAGGGCATCCCCGTCACCGAAACCGGCGACCGCGAAGCCGACATCGAGCGCATCGTGGCCGATTACACCGCAACGCTGGAACGATGGGTGCGACGCTGCCCCGAGCAGTACTTCTGGCATCATCGTCGCTGGAAGCATCAGCAGCCCGGAACCCCCCCCGAACTTGGAGATCCGTCATGAACGAGCGAGTCAAACGAGCGCTCCGGGGAGATGCCCGCGCATGGTTCGGCGTGAGTGTCGTCCTGTTGATGATCCTCCTGGCCATCGCGGCTCCGCTCGTGGCGGGCCACGATCCCATCCGGATCGATCTCGTCAATCAGCTCCAGGGTCCCTCGCCTCGCCACTGGCTCGGCACCGACATTCAAGGGCGTGACGTGTGGGCCCGGCTCGTGTACGGCGCCCGCGTGTCGCTCGCCGCCGGCATCGTGTCGCAGAGCATCGCGCTTTCCATCGGTCTCGTTCTTGGGCTGGTTGCCGGCTACTACGGCGGTTGGATCGACGAAATCATCATGCGCCTTGCAGATGTCACCCTCGCCTTTCCCACACTGCTCCTGCTGATCGCCATGGCCGCCGCGCTGCAGCCCTCCCTCGCGGTGGTCTTTTTCACGATCGGTGTCGTCGGATGGGCTGGAATGGCGCGCCTGGTTCGAGGGCAGGTGCTCGTGGTGCGACAGCTCGAGTTCGTACAGGCCTCCAAGGCGCTCGGCGCACGCGATCAGCGCGTGGTCGCACAGCATGTGCTGCCGAGCGTGCTGGCGCCTGTGCTCATCGCCGTCACCCTTGGAGTCGCCGCCGCGATCATGGCTGAAGCCGCGCTCAGCTTCCTGGGACTCGGCGTGCAGCCTCCCACACCGAGCTGGGGCTCCATGATCTCGGATGGGCGCGACCTGAATCAGCTTCGGCATGCACCCTGGACGTCGGTGGCCCCCGGGCTGGCGATCGGCGCTGCGGTACTGGGGTTCAACCTGCTCGGCGATGCGCTGCGCGACGCCCTCGATCCCCGGCATGCTGCGAAGTCCGGCGTCATCGATGCGCCGCCCTCCGCTCGTACCTGACCCCGTGACCACAACGCCGTTCGACGCCGCTGCCCTCCGGCGCCGCGAGTTCGCGTGGATGGATGAAGGCGATTCCGTATACCTGAACGCGGCGAGTGTCGGACCGCTGCCGGCGAGTACCGTGAGCGCCCTCGAGGAGTTCACGCGGAAGCGCGCGCAACCGCATCTGCTGTCATTCGAGGAACAGTTCGGCGCCCTCACGAGCTGTCGCGAGCACATCGCCACCCTGATCGGTGCCGCCGTCGAGGAAATTGCCCTCACTACCAACACTGCCGCCGGGATCAATCTCGCCGCGTTCGGACTGCCTCTTGGGCCGGGCGACGTGGTGCTCGTACCGGACGGCGAGTTTCCCGCGAATGTCTACCCGTGGCTGGCCGCCGCACGCTCGCGCGGCTTCGATGTTCGGCTGGTCCCGATGGTCGATGGCCTGCTCGATACCGGCATGCTCCTGAGCGCACTGGATACGCCCAACGTGCGCGTGCTCGCGGTGTCGTGGGTGGGCTTCTCCACCGGCGTCGTTGCCGATCTCGACCTCCTGGGCAACGCCTGTCGTGCGCGCGGCATCACCTTCGTCGTCGACGCCATCCAGGGGCTCGGAGCACTCACCATCGATGTGTCCCGCACGCCCATCGACCTGCTCACCTGTGGGGCGCAGAAGTGGCTGCTCTCGCCGTGGGGCACCGCGTTCATGCGCGTGTCACCGGCGCTGCTCGAGCGCATCGAGCCGCAGCCGGTGAGCTGGATGAGTGTGCGCAGCAGCGATGATTTTACCACGCTGCTGGATTACGATCTCACCTGGCGTGAAGACGCCCGCCGCTTCGAGCAGGTGACGCTGCCCTTCCAGGATTTCGCAGGCGCCGCCCGCAGCCTCGCCCTGCTGAATGAACTGGGACCGTCGCGCGTGTCGGCTCACATCGTCGCGACGGCTGCTGCGCTGATGGACGGTCTCGCGGAGCGCGGGCATCGCGTGGTGACGCTGCGCTCACCGCATGCAGGGATCGTGTCGTTCGCTCCAGACGTGGCAGCGGATGCCAGCGCTGCGCTCACGAAGGCCGGCGTCGCGCACTCGGTGAGGCAGGGTACCATTCGACTGGCACCGCACTGCTATACCATTCAGGACGACATCCAGCGCGCGCTCCACGCACTGGGCTGAGGTCAGCGGCGGACGCGCAGCACCGCGTGATCCCGCTTCCCCTTGCTCACCACTACATGGTCTTCGGCCAGCAGGATGTCCGCGAGAGGCAGATGCCTGTCCGAGACACTCACGCGCGCGCGATTCACTGAGACGCCACCCTGCTCCAGGAGCCGCTTCGCAGCACCATTCGAGGCCGCAAGACCGGACGCCACCAGCAGCTTGTGGGCGTCTGCACGTGACGCGTCGCCCTCGCTGGCCACGGCGGCAACGTCGACCTCGGCGAACGGCGCCTCGCTGCGCAGCACGGCAAAGGCATCGGCGGAGAGCGCTCGTGGATCCAGACCGCCAAAGAAAAAGTCGGACACCTGCTCGGCCGTCTTCACCGCGGCGTCTCCATGCACGCGTGCAGTCACGTCGCGCGCCAGCGCCCGTTGCGCCGCGCGCGCATTCGGCTCGGCGAGCGTCGCTGCGTCCAGCGCCTCGATCTCCGCGCGCGAGAGCAGCGTGAAGAAGCGCAGGTTCCGGCCCACGTCGGCGTCGTCCGTGGAAAGCCAGAACTGATAGAACCCGTACGGCGAGGTCCGGCTGGCATCGAGCCACACCGCGCCCGCCTCGGTCTTGCCGAACTTCGTTCCACTGGAGGTCATGAGGAGCGGCACCGTGAGCGCGTGAACCTGGTCGCCAGTGACCCGGCGCACCAGCTCGATGCCAGCCACGATGTTGCCCCACTGCTCGCTGCCGCCGAGCTGCAGCGTCACGCCGTCGCGGCGGTGCAGCTCCAGGTAGTCGTACGCCTGCAGCAGCATGTACGCAAACTCGGTGAAGGAAATGCCGGCGTCCATGCGGGACTTCACCGACTCCTTCGCCAGCATGTAGTTCACCGTGAAGTGCTTGCCGGTGTCGCGCAGGAACTCCACCAGGGGCAGGCTGTTCAGCCACTCGCCGTTGTCGCGCATGCGCGCGGCGGCCGCGCCGTCGAAGCTGAGGAAGCGCGCGAGCTGCGCGTGGATCGCCGCCGTGTTTTCCGCGACGAGTTCGGGGGTGAGCAACTGCCGCTCGTTCACCTTGCCGCTGGGGTCGCCGATCATGCCGGTGCCGCCGCCCACGAGGGCGATGGGGCGATGCCCGTGCCGTTGCAGGTGCACCAGGATCATGATCACCACCAGGCTGCCCACATGCAGGCTGTTGCCGGTGGGATCAAAGCCGATGTACGCACTCACCGGCGCGCCCTTCAGCAGGGCTTCCACGCCCTCGGTGTGCTGCTGGACCAGGCCGCGCCAGCGGAGTTCCTCGAACACGTCCGTCGTCTGCATGGCACAAAACTAGAGGGCCGCGGGTCCCAGTGTCAGCGGCACCTGCGTTGATGGCACGCGGCCCGCCCTGTAACCTTCCCGCAAGAGCCGGAGCTTCCCCGCCGGCGACCCGCCCGTTTCTCACACGAAGGTCGATGGACGTTCCCTTCTCGAAGAACTTCCGCCGGCGCCATACGAAGTTCTCGCGTGGCCTTGGCATTCTCATCGCCTTCGGCACCGCGTTCGTCGCCGGCTTCGCCTACTCGGCGTGGGCGCTTGTCTGCCGCGCTGGTGCCTGCCCCTCTGTCGAGGTGCTGGACGACTACCAGCCGCGCCAGACCTCCAAGCTCTACGCCGCTGATGGACGATTCATCGCGGAGCTCGGGCTCGAACGCCGGACGCTGCTCAAGCTCGCGGACATGCCACCCGTACTCAAGAATGCCTTCGTCCTCACCGAGGACAAGCGCTTCTACCAGCACAAGGGGGTGGACTTCATGCGCATTCCCGGCGCGGTCATCGCCGACGTGCGCAAGCGGAGCTTCGCCGAGGGATTCAGCACCATCACCATGCAGCTCGCGCGCAACATCTTTCCGGAGCGGCTGTCGCGAGAGAAGTCGCTCGTGCGCAAGCTCAAGGAGGCCAAGGTGGCCCGCGCCATCGAGGCCAAGTACTCCAAGGAGAAGATCCTGGAGCTCTACCTGAATCAGATCTCCCTTGGCAATCAGGCCTTCGGAGTGGAAACGGCAGCGCAACGGTACGTCGGCAAATCGGCGCGCGACGTGAATCTCGCGGAAGCTGCGCTGCTCGCCGGTCTCCCGAAAGCACCGGAGCGCTACAATCCGCGCCGCTCACCGGAGCGCGCGATCCAGCGGCGAAACACCGTGATCGAGGTCATGCGCGGCCAGGGTGCCATCAGTGATGCCGACGCGAGTCTCGCCCGCGCCTATCCGCTGCAGCTTGCCCGCAAGTCGGAGGCGGGCGACGTGGCGCCGTACTTCGTGGAGTGGGTGCGCCAGCAGCTGGAATCGCAATTCGGACAGCGTCTCTACGAGCAAGGGCTGAAGGTCTACACCACCCTCGACGTCGACCTGCAGTCCGCTGCCGAGCGTGCGATGGAGAACCAGCTCAAGGCCATCGAGGCGGGCAAGTACGGGTCGTACAACCACACGTCGTTCGAGTCCTACCTCGCACGGACGGCCGAAGGCAGCGGGGACAAGGCGTCCGCGCGTGCGCCGTATCTGCAGGGTGCCTTCGTGGCGATGGACCCTCGTACCGGTGCCGTGCGCGCCCTCGTGGGCGGCCGCGACTTCGATGACAGCAAGTTCAACCGCGCCGTGCAGGCACTGCGTCAGCCAGGATCCACATTCAAGCCCATCGTCTACGCGGACGCCGTGCAGAATGGCCGGTCGCCGGCATATATCGTGGACGACTCGCCGGTGAGTGTGCCGCAGTCCGGCGGCGGCAGCTGGACCCCGCAGAATTACGATGGCACCTTCCAGGGGCCAATGCCCATGCGCAAGGGCCTGTACCAGTCGCGCAATATCATCGCGATCAAGGTCGGAATGGAACTGGGTCCGCAGAGCGTCACCGACATGGCGCGCAAGTTCGGGATCACCACACCCATTCCGCCGTATCCCTCCATCTTCATCGGCGCCGCGGATGTGTATCCCATCGAGATGATCTCGGCGTACTCCGCCTTCGCGACACTGGGCACGCGTTCGTCACCCACACCCATCGTGCGCGTGGAGAACTCGAAGGGCGACGTGCTCTGGGAGCCCACGCCCACGCGTGTCCCGGTGATGTCACCCGAGGAGTCGTGGCTGATGGTGAGCATGATGAAGGACGTGGTGCAGCGCGGCACGGCCGCAGGATCGGTGGGCTCGCTCTTCAAGTATCCAGCCGGCGGCAAGACCGGCACGACGAACGATGGCGCCGACGTCTGGTTCATCGGCTACACCTCGGATCTGGTGGCCGGCGTGTGGATGGGCTTCGACAAGCCGCAGAAGATCAAGGGCAATGCGCAGGGCGGTCAGCTTGCGGCTCCTGCATGGACCGCCTTCATGCGCGAGGTCTACCGCCGCAAGCCCGCGCCGCCGGACTGGCCGCGCCCCGACGGCATCGTGGTCCGTCAGATCGATCCAGCCACCGGGCTGCTCGCGGGACCCGGGTGCGGATCGGCAACTGAGTACTTCATCGCCGGCACCGATCCCATCCAGACCTGTGTGCCGCAGGGCTACAACGATCCGTACGCCTATCCGGGCTCGGGGATGGACACATCGTTCGGCTTTCCTCCGGTGGGATCGCAGCCGCCGCGCGGCGCACCGCCACCGGCAGCGTACACCCCGGATACCATGTTCCAGTCGTCTCCGGTGGCGCCGCGCGGCAGTCAGGGAACGGTCGTGATTCCCGGGGCGACGCCGATGCCGCGCGCGTCCAGGCCCACCTCCCCGAACGCTCGCCCTACAGTGGACACGATTCGAAGTCGCTCGGCGCCACGCCGCGACAGCGTGAGAACGCCGCGCGACACAGGCAATCCTTTCTCGCTGCCCCCGAGTGCCTGACGCCTGGATGCCGACGGACTGTCATGCGCACTCGCGACATTCCGATGGCGCGCTGACGGTCGACGAAGTGGTCGAGGTGGCTGCGGCGAGCGGGGTGACGCCCAGCGTGACGGATCACATCTCGCGCGACGCGCCGACGCGCGTGGATTCCCTGACGGCGGTGATGGCATACCTGGACGACCTCGAGCGCGCCGACGTGCTGCGCGGCGGCGAGTTCTGTTGGCATGACGCACTCTGGCGCGAACTGCCACCCGCTGTCGTGGGTCGCATGACGCACCGCGTGGGTTCGCTGCACGCGATCCGCCTCGCCGACGGCAGCTTCCAGCGCGCCTTCTCTGACCGCCTGCCTGATGGCATCACGCCTGATGCCTGGCTCGACGCCCATGTCGCGTCGCTCGAGAGCCTCGCGTCCGAGATGCCCGTGGATATCCTCGCGCACCCGACCCTCCTGCCTCCGCCGCTGCGCAAGCTGGAGGCGGAGCTCCTGTGGACTGATGACCGCGTGAGCCGCATGGCCGACGCACTGCAGCGAGCCGGCATCGCCTTCGAGATCTCGTCGCGCTACGTGCCGCCCACGCATGTGGTGCAGGCGATGGTCGCGGCGGGCGTCCGCCTCTCGCTGGGCTCCGACGGGCATTCCCGGGAACAGGTCGCCCTCGTCGAGCAGCCGCTGGCGCTCGCCCGGCAGCTCGGCCTGCCCGACGAGGCTCTGTACGCGCCACCTGTCCACGGGTCGCGCACCGGCTTCTACCAGTGACGATTCTCTTGTAGCCCTTCGCGTGCGACCGTAGCTTTGGAGAAGGCAGGCAACGGGAGAGCGCAGTGATCGTCGGGTGTCTTGCGTTGAACGCGTCGTTCGAGCCGCTGACCATGGTTCCCATGCGTCGGGCGCTTCGCCTTGTCATCGATGGCAAGGCGGAAATCGTCGAATCCGACGCCGATCGCCTCGTGCGCTCGGAGCGCCTGACCCTGCCGCGTCCGGCCGTGATCCGTCTCACCCGCTTCATCCACGTCCCGCGGCGCTTTCGTCGCCAGGTCACCAACACCTTTCTCTTCGCGCGCGACGATTACCGCTGCCAGTATTGCGGACGGATGAACAGCGAGCTGGTGTTGCGCGAGTCGCTCACGCGCGATCACGTGATCCCCATGTCGCGCGGCGGCACGAACCTCTGGACGAACGTGGTGACGGCGTGCTCACCCTGCAACACGCGCAAGGGCAATCGCCTGCCGCACGAGATCGGCATGCAGCCGCTCACGCAACCGGTGGAACCTCACTTCGTGCATCTGTCGTGGGCGGTGCGGAGACTCACGGCAACGCAGGCGCGGTACATCCGCACCTTTTACGGCGAGACGATGGTTCGTCAGCTCGAGGCACTCGAGCACCGCGGACAGGCGCCGCGCCCGCAGCCAGCGCTCGACCAGGCTCCAGCCGCCGACTGACCCCGCGGTCATCGCTCGGCGATGAATGCTCCGCTGGACGTCTGGAAGTGTCGCTTCTCGCCGCCCAGCATGCGCAGCATCAGCGTGCGAATACCGTTTTCCACCGCCGCCGCCGCCGTGGATCCACGCACGCCCCGCAGCCAGCGCTCCAGCTGATCCATGTCGCTCACGGAGAGCGCCTCGATGTCGAGCGCCAGTGCGTAGTAGTACCGCGCCCCTGGCCGCTCGGGCGCCAGACTGGCGCGCGCGCCACTCTCCAGCACCGCACGTGCCGTCTGCAGCGTGGCATAGCTCCCCAGATCCTCCAGCCGTCCTGCCTGCCGCCGTATCACTCGGTAGCGCTGCGCCGAGGGATCGTACTGCACGATGACCTCCCACTCCTGCTGCCCCTCGAGGTCATCGAACAAACCCCCGGTGCGCCAGAGCTCCAGGCGATAATGAAGTGAGGCGGGAAACCCGCTGCGCACGAGATCGCGCATGTCGGGATCGCCGAACAGGTTCGTGGATGTCACGAGCGGTCCGCCGCCCGGCACCGTGGGCGTCACGATATCCAGCGACACACGCCGCTGCGCACGCACGGCTGCGGGCGATGCCAGGAGCATCGCCACGATCAGCAGTCGTGCGGGCCAGCGTTGCATCCTAGAAGCGGTGCCGGACCCGAAGGAAGAGGTTCAGCTCCTCCGACGGCATCGAGAGCGCCTTTGCCAGGTAGACGCCGAACACATCGAAGTCGAGACCGCCACCGATATCGGTGCGGTAGGTGGAGAGGGCGGGGAGCTGGGTGCGCGTCAGGTTCAGCGGATTCCCCGGCGCATTCACCAGCCAGCCGCGGCCGGCGTCGGCAAAGAACACCCACGCGCCATCGGCACGGAATCTCGTGCGTTGCGTTCCGCCCGGCGCATCAGCGAGCGAAAGCCGGATGTCGTTGCGGAACTCGAGCTGTGCGAGCGCCACGCGCTCGCACTGTGCCGGTCTGCCCGCCGGCGCTACCCCCGACGCGCAGGTCCCCACGTCGCGATCGCCGGTCACCCGGAAATCGAAGCCGGGCACGGTGCCCGGACCAT
>JBBSVF010000081.1:0-11134 GCA_038233745.1 Gemmatimonadales bacterium | reverse complement strand
CGCCAGGCCACCTTCGCCGCTGAACAGCGCCACGCTCGGTTCCCAGTCCCGCACCAGCGACGGAAGCGCTGCCGCCTCGTCATAGGCAATGTACGGCGGATTGGAGACGACGGCGCGCAGGCCGCGCTCTCGCACCGGCGCGAGGAGCGAGCCCTGTCGCCATTCCACGCGGGCCGCCGCAGGCGCGGGAAGCCGCAGGAGGTTGGCTCTCGCAACGTCCAGCGCATCGCACGACAGGTCGACGCCGATCACCCGATCGAACCGACCTTCGAGCGCCAGCGACAACGCGATGGCGCCCGAACCGGTGCCGACGTCGACTACCGTGCCCCCCACGCAGGACGCACAGGCCTGCAGCACGAGATCCACCAGCAGCTCCGTTTCGGGGCGGGGAATCAGTACGCGCATATCCACGTGGAGCGTGAGCTGCCGAAAGCCGGTGCGGCCGGCGGCATACTGCAGCGGTGCGCCCGCCAGGCGCCGGTGCGCTGCGGCGAGGGCCCGGTCGCGCTGTGTTGCGTCCAGCGTCGTATCCGCTGCCGTCACCGCCCAGTGCCGCGGCTGGTCATGCAGCATCGCGAGCAGCTCACGCGCCTCGGCGCGCTCACCCAGCAGTGCGGTCAGCTCCGCCTCCACGCTGCGCACCGTGACGCCCGCATCGTTCATCGTGTGCACGTCACGCCCCCAGCTGATCCTCGACATCCGCGAGCTTCAACGCATCGATGATCTCGTCGATGTTGCCATCCATCGTGGCGGCCAGCGCATGCGTGGTGAAACCGATACGGTGGTCGGTGATGCGGCTCTGCGGATAGTTGTACGTGCGGATCTTCGCCGACCGGTCGCCGGTGCCCACCTGCGACTTCCTCATGCGCGAACGCTCCGCCTCCATCTCGCTCACGCGCAGATCGAGCAGCCGCGCGCGCAGCACTTCCATGGCCTTCAACTTGTTCTGAAGCTGCGACTTCTGGTCCTGCTGGCTCACCACCAGCCCTGATGGTATGTGCGTGATGCGCACGGCGCTGTCGGTGGTGTTCACACTCTGCCCGCCGGGGCCCGAGGCGCGGAAGACGTCGATGCGGAGATCCTTGTCCTCGATCCGCACGTCCACCTCTTCCGCCTCCGGCAGCACGGCCACGGTGGCCGCGGACGTGTGGATGCGGCCCTGCGTCTCGGTGGCCGGCACGCGCTGCACGCGGTGGACTCCGCTCTCCCAGCGCATGGCGCCGAAGGCGCCGTCGCCGGTCACTTTGAACACCGCTTCCTTCACCCCGCCCAGTGTGCCATCGGCCAGGGAGATAATCTCGCGCCGCCAGCCCGGATGTCGCTCGATGTAGCGCGAGTACATGCGATAGAGGTCCGCGGCGAACAGCGCGGCTTCGTCGCCGCCGGTGCCGGCGCGGATCTCGATGATCGCGTTGCGGTCGTCGAGTGGGTCGTGGGGCAGAAGCGCAGGCTTGAGGCGCACCTCGATGTCGGCGATGGCCACCTCGAGGCGGCCGACCTCGGCCGTGATCTCGGCGGCAAACTCCGGGTCATCAACGGAAACGAGCTCGCGGGCATCGGCGAGCTCGTTCTCGGACTTTTCGAGGAGCGCTGCCAGCTCGGTGACGGGCTGGAGGCGGCGGTGCTCCCGACCCAGTTCGGCAACCTTCGAGGAATCGCTGAAGGTCTCCGGATTGGACAGCAGACGCTCGACCTCCGCCGCCCGGGCAATTGCGTCGCCCAGCAGGTCGCGGAGGCTCAGAGGATCAGCTCTCCTTCGCGGGCTTCTGGTACTTCTGGCGGAAGCGCTCGACGCGGCCGGCGGTATCGAGCAGACGCTGCTTGCCGGTGTAGAACGGATGGCACTCGGCGCACACATCGGTGCTGATGTCCGCGACGGTGGAGCGCGTCTCGAAGGTGTTGCCGCAGGCGCACTTGACGTGGGCCGTGGCGTACTCGGGATGGATATCGGTCTTCATTTGGGAGCCCTGCCTGATCAAAGAGAATCGAATACAGCTCATGAATATAGATGTTCCCGGCGTCGATGCAAAGGGGGCCCCCTCGGCGACTCTCCTGTCGGGTTTGACTCCCCCTTCTCCCGGGAATACGTTGCCCTCGTGATTCCACAGACTGCGGACTTCCTCGCCAGCATTCCCCTCTTCAGCGGCCTCCCGCGCGACGAGCTTACGCGGTTCGCCGAGCTGGTGCGGGAACGCGCGTATCCCAAGGGGAGCGTCATCCTGTTCCAGGACGACGCCGGCGATTCCCTGTATGTCCTCCGGTCCGGACGGGTGAAGGTGGTGCTCATCGGCGAGGATGGCCGAGAGGTGATTCTCGGTGTGCTGGAGCCCGGGGCACACTTCGGTGAGCTCTCGCTGATCGATGACCGGCCGCGCAGCGCCCACGTGATCGCGATGGACGATTCGCAGCTCCTGATCCTACGTCGCGAGGACTTCAAGCGGCGCGTGGAGGCGAATCCGAGTGTCGCGTGGGCGCTGCTCATGGAGCTGTCGCGCCGACTGCGCAGGGCGGATGACAAGATCGGCGGACTCGTGCTGCTGGATGTTCCCGGCCGGATCGCGCGGCTCATCCTGGATCTGTCGCAGGAGGCCGGGAGCGATACCATTCCGAAGACGCTCACGCACCAGACCATCGCGCAGATGATCGGCGCCAGCCGCGAAACGGTGTCACGAGCAATGAAGGAGTTTCAGGGCGACGGCCTCATCACCGTGGTGAAGAGACGCATTGCGGTGGCCAATCGCGCCGGCCTCGAGGAGCGCGCCCAGGTCCGGATGTGACCCGCGTCACGCGCGGATTGTGACGGGTATCATGGCGGCCTCGAGCACGCATCCGGTAGCTTGTCCGGTGAACCTTTGCACGACGTCGCCATGGCCCTGACTGCGCGTTTCTGGGGAACGCGAGGCTCCATTCCGAGCCCCGGGGCCTCGACGACGCGCTTTGGCGGCAATACGCCCTGCGTGGAGCTGCGGACTGGCTCGGATCACCTCGTGATCCTCGACGCCGGCACCGGGATCCGCGAACTGGGACGGTCTTTGATGGAGCGGTCGTTGGCCGGCGGCGGTGCCGTCGTGAAGGGCGACATTTTCCTGACACATGCGCACTGGGATCACATCCAGGGCATTCCGTTCTTCGCTCCCATCTTTCGCAAGGGGAATCACTTCACCATCTGGGGCTCGAAGTCGCTGCAGACCAGCATCGACCAGGTGGTTCGGGACCAGATGTCGCCGGTGGTGTTTCCCGTGAGCTTCGAGGAACTGCAGGCGCGGATCGATTTCCAGGAGCTTTCGGAAGGGCAGCGCGAAGGGCGGGGCTATGTGGTGCAGGCGATGGAGGTACGGCACCCCGGAGGCGCACTGGGGTATCGATTCACGGATGAGAAGGTGCCGGAGAGGGCGCTGGTGTATGTCTCGGACAACGAACTCAGCGACAGGGCCACGTACGGCTCACCGGCGGACTGGCGCGCTCGCTTCGTGAAGTTCGTGCAGGGCGCGTCGGTGCTGGTGCACGACACGATGTACCGGCGCGATGAGTACGACGCGTTCGTTGGCTGGGGGCACTCCACGGCGGAGGATGTCGTGGTGCTGGCGCTGGAGGCCGACGTCGGCCGATTGGTGCTGTTTCATCACCGTCCCGAGCGGACGGACGACGAAGTGGACCGTTGCCTGGACGACTGCCGACGAATGGTGGCCGCGTTGGGAGGCCGGCTGCAGATCGAGGCGGCCGCTGAAGGATTGTGCATCACCGTGTAGGACGTTGTTCCCCACTGGCGCGAGTGCGCCGTTGTACCGCAGCACGTACGTTCGAGTCTCGGAGGAGACCATGACCCGCATCATCCGCTCGCTCATGCTGGCTTCCGCCGTTGCCGGCGTCATGCTGCCCGGCTCGCAAGCCGCAGCCCAGTCGAAGGCGGGCAAGCCTACGCTGGCCATCCTGAACTTCAACAACAACGTCATCTCGAAGGATGCGCGTGACTACGATGGCCTGAACAAGGGCATCGCCGACGTGCTCATCACCGAGATGTCGGGCAATCCGAATATTCGCGTGATCGAGCGCGACCAGATCCAGAAGCTGCTCGACGAGCAGCACCTCGTGACCGACGGTCAGATCGACCGCGCCACCGCCGTGAAGGTGGGCAAGCTCCTCGGCATGCAGCACGTGATCTTCGGTGGTTTCATGGGCGACGCGAAAGGCAACTTCCGTATCGATGCCCGCTCGGTGAACGTGGAAACCGGCGAGATCGAGCACACCGAGCGCGTGCAGGACAAGTCGGACAACGTGATGACACTCATCACGCAGCTCGCGAGCAAGTTGAATGACGGACTCAAGCTGCCCGCGACGTCGATGCGCTCGAGCGACGCCTCGGTGCCTGCGGCGGCCATGCCGGCCGCTGCTGCGAGGCCCGTGCGTCTCTCCATGACCGCACTGGTGCAGTATGGCAAGGCGCTGGACATGAAGGACCACGGCAACAAGGCCGGCGCCGTGGAGTTGTTCAATGCAGTGCTCGACAAGTTCCCGGACTACGAGCCCGCGCGTCGCGAGAAGGCGTCACTCAGCAGCTGATCGGCTGTCGTTTCCCAGCCCGCCGGTGTCCATGCCGTGGACGCCGGCGGGTTTTTCGCGCCACGGTCGCCTTCCGCCGATGAAGCCCCTGCTCCTCACCGCTGTCGGTCGCACCATCAGCACCGCTCCGCTCGGTCGGCGTGGCGACGATATCGAGGTGCGCCGCATTCCAGTGCTCCCGTCGGCTTCCTCGCTGGACGAGGATCGTCCCACGGTCATCGCGCTCGACCAGGCGCTGCTCGCCAGTCTTGGCGACGCGGCGACTGAGCGGGTTGCCGCGCTCGCGCGCAGCGCCGTGCTGGTGGGACTCGGCGAGCCAGGCGAAGGCGAGCCGCCAGCGGGGTTCCCGATCGAGCAGTGCACGGGCTGGATCGCCGGCGATGCGCCCGTTGGAGCCGCCATTGCCATTCTGCGCGGTGCGTTCCGGCACGCAGCGTCACTCGTGAGCGAGCGACGGGCGCGCAGCGATGCGGCCGATCGCGCGCGCGAGCTCACCGATCTCACCGCCATTGGCGTGGCGCTCTCCACCGAGCGGGATCTTGGCACGCTGCTGGAACTGATCCTCACGCAGGCGTGCCGACTCACGGCGAGCGACGCGGGCTCGTTATATCTGGTGGAGAGCAATCCGGAAGGTGACGGTCACCACCTGCGCTTCGCCATGGCGCAGAACCAGTCACTGCCCGGGCTGCCGTTCCAGAGCTTTACCGTTCCCATCGATCACGCCTCGCTGGCCGGCTACGCGGCCGCCACCAGCGAACCGCTCGTGATTGGCGATGTCTATCTGCTGCCGGATGACGTGACGTACCGGCAGAACCGCAGCTTCGACGACAAGTTCGGCTACCGCACGCGCTCAATGCTCGTGCTCCCCATGCGCTCGCACCGCGACGAGATCGTCGGCGTGCTGCAACTCATCAATCGCAAGCGTAGCGCAGACGCGCGGCTCTCTTCACTTGACGCGGTGGATCGCGAGGTCGTCGGCTACGACGCGCGCTGCGTGGAGCTCACCAGCGCGCTGGCGTCGCAGGCCGCGGTGGCAATCGAGAACGGAAAGCTGTACGAGGACATCGAGCGTCTGTTCGAGGGCTTCGTGACGGCTGCCGTCACCGCCATCGAATCGCGCGATCCCTCGACGTCCGGACACTCCTCGCGCGTGGCCACACTCACGGTGGGCCTGGCAGAAGTGGTGGATCGCGCGACAGATGATGAGCTGCGCGACGTGCGCTTCAGCCGAGAGCAGTTGCGTGAGCTGCGTTACGCGGGCCTGCTGCACGACTTCGGAAAGGTGGGTGTTCGCGAGCAGGTGCTCGTGAAGCAGAAGAAGCTGTATCCGCACGATCTGCAGGTGATCCGGCATCGCTTCGGCTTCCTGCTGCAGGGCGTCGACCTGGAGTTCGAACGTGCCCGGGCGGACGCCTTGCTCCGCGCCGATCGCGCCGACTATCAGTCGGTGGTTGCCGCGCTGGATGCCGACCGGAGTGCGCGGCGCACCGAGCTGGAAGGGTTTCTGACGGCCGTCGTGAGCTCCAACGAGCCGACGGTGATGCCCGAGGGGAGCTTTGAGGCATTGCGAGAACTCAACGCGCGAACCTTCACGGATTTCGATGGCACGGAGCGACGGCTGCTGGAAGACGACGAGCTGCGCTACCTCATGATCCGCAAGGGCACGCTGGACGACGCCGAGCGGCGCGAGATCGAGTCACACGTCACGCATACGTATCGGTTCCTGGAACAGATCCCGTGGACGCGTGAACTGCGTGGCATTCCTTCGATTGCATACATGCACCACGAGAAGCTGAATGGTCGCGGCTACCCCAACGCGGTGAGCGCCAACGCGATCCCGGTGCAGGCGCGCATGATGACGATTGCCGACATCTACGACGCGCTCACGGCAACGGATCGCCCGTACAAGCGCGCAGTCTCCACCGATCGCGCACTGGATATTCTCGGCATGGAGGCGCGGGATGGGATGCTCGACTCCACGCTGCTCGGAGCCTTCATTGGCGCGCGGGTGTTCGAGGGCCTCGATCAGCCTGTCGCGGCGCCGTAGCCACCGCCACCTGGAGTCTCGAGGGTGACCTCGTCGCCCGCGACAAGTTCCCGCCTGATCTTGGCCGGAAGCGGCGCGTCATTCAGGAGGTTGCGGCCCACCGCGCCGTCGCTGCCCCCCGCCGCGCCTGCGGGTGCATGGCGCCGGCGTTCGGTGAGCAGCGTGACCGTGCAGGGTTCAGTCGCGCGGTACACGCGTGTGACTCCCTCACCCCCATGACATGCGCCCGCGCCGCCCGATGCCGCGCGCAATGCGTAACGAGTGATGCGGAGCGGCGTACTGCGCTCGAGCGATTCCACCGGAGTGTTCAGCGTATTGCTCATGCCCACGTGCACGCCGCTGGGTCCGTCAGCATGTGGTGAGGCGCCCTGCCCGCCACCGAGGGTCTCGTAGAAGGTCCAACCGGGACCGCCGAAAGTGACGTTGTTCATCGTGCCCTGCCCCTGTGCCGCTACCGGCACGCCTGCGTTGCCCAGCGCGGCAAGGATGGTGTCGGCGATGCGCTGTGACATCTCCACGTTCCCCGCAGCAACCGCCGCCGGCCAGGCAGCATTCACTGCGCTGGCCTCGGGAAGAATCAGGGAAATCGCGCGGGCGACGCCGTCGTTCGTGGGAACGTCGTCCGGAATGAGCGTGCGCAGAGCGAACACCGCCGCGGCCCGTGCTACAGCCCCGGGACAGTTCACATTGCCCGGCACCTGCGCGGCGCTGCCCGTGAGGTCCAGGTGCAACGTGCCGGCTGACATCCGCACGCGCACTGCCACTGCGATGTCGTCATCGCACACTCCATCGCCCTCCAGGAAATCGAGCGCGGAGCCCGTGGCCCCGTCGAGTGACGTGAGCCGCGCGCGCACACGGCGTTCGGTGTAATCCAGCAGCGCATCACAGCTGGCCGCGAGCGCAGCGGCGCCCAGCCGGCGCGAGAGCGCGCGCCATGCGTCATCCCCACGCGCGCACGCGGCGAGCTGAGCTTCCAGGTCGCCGCGCCGCTCGGACGGCGTCCGCACATTCGCGAGAATGAGTCCCAGCACTGCACTCTCGATGCGTCCCTGCCGCTGGATGCAGGTGGGAGGAATGATGAGCCCCTCCTGCACCAGCTCGCGCGCACCCTGCGGCATGCTGCCAGGGCTCATGCCCCCCACGTCGGCATGATGCGCACGCACCGCCGAGTATCCGCCGATCTCCCCGTCCAGGTCGATGCACGAGACCAGCGTGAGATCCGGCAGATGCGATCCGCCGCGATACGGGTCGTTCAGGATGTACACTTCCCCGGGCGCAGGATCGCACGCGCGCACCGCGGCCACGGCGTCAGGCATGGCACCGAGGTGCACGGGAATGTGCGCCGCCTGGGCAATCATGCGCCCCTGTGCGTCGAAGATCGCGGATGAGGCATCACGCCGCTCGCGGATGTTCGGCGACAGCGCACCGCGCACCAGCACAGCGCCCATCTCCTCTGCGATCATCGCCACGGCGTGAGCGAACACACTGATGCGCACGAGATCGGGACGCGGCGTCGTCATGCTGCCCCTCGCGTGAGCAGCCATCCGCCGGTGCGCAGCGCGCACGCAGTCCACCCATCGGCGATGCGCAACGTGGCATCGGGCAACATGATCGTGCTCGGCCCCTCCATTGTCTGCTCTCGATGATCCAGCGGATTGGCGAGTGCGCGTTCCTCGGTCGACCGCACCGCCCGCACGCCGATGACCTCTACGTCGCGCTCGAGATCGAATCCGTTACGCGCGCGATGCAACTCCCGAAATCGCGCGCCCAGCGCCGCGCCGTCGTCGTTCGCGAGCAGCGGTACATCCAGCTCGAAACCCTGCCCGTGATACCGCGCGCGCGCCATCCAGGTGGTGCGCTCCGCAGCAGCCTCTTCGCCGAGTGGCTCGGCGGCGCGCTCCCGCACGGCGTGCAGATCATCCCGCGTCAGCGAGTCCGCGTGCCGCAGCACGCTCACGAGCCGCTCCCTCCGCTCGGCGGCAATCGCCAGCCCAAGTGCGCTGAGAACCCCCGCAAAGGCTGGCACGAACACGGTGTGCATATCAAGCGAATCGGCCAGACCGCACGCATGCAGTGGTCCGCCACCGCCGAAGGGAACGAGCACACAGTCGCGAGGATCCACGCCACGTTCGACACTCACGCGACGCATCGCCCGTGCAATGAGGGCGTCCGCGGTCTCGATCATCGCCCGCGCGGTGACCTCCGGGGATTGATCAAGCTCCTGTGCGAGCGCGCCGATCGCGCGGTGCGCCGCCTCCGCGTCCAGCGCGATGCCGCCACTGAGCGGCACCGCGCCGATGTGGCCGAGCACAACGTGCGCATCGGTGACCGTGGCGCGGGTGCCGCCGAAGCCGAAACACGCCGGGCCTGGGCGCGCGCCGGCGCTTGCGGGCCCTACGCGCAACGCACCACCATCGTCCATCCAGCCGATGCTGCCGCCCCCCGCCGCCACCGTTTCCACCAGCACGCGAGGCAGCGAGATGGGCACGCCGGCAATGCGCCCTCCCTGCTCCGTGAGTGCGACGCCACGCTGGATGAGCCCCACGTCGGCGCTGGTACCGCCGATGTCCACCGTGACGGCATCATGAAACCCCGCCGCGCGGAGCGACGCGGCGGCGCCCACCACGCCGCCGGCGGGCCCCGACAGCGCGAGGGCCGCGGCATGTTCGCAGGCGGCGTCCACCGTCATCATGCCACCGGCGGAGGTCATGACACCGGGCGAGGGCGCGCCCTCCGCGCGAACACGCTGGACCAGGTTGCCCAGGTATGCCGAGACCCCTGGGCGCAGATACCCCTCCGCCACAGTAGTGGCGGTGCGCTCGTACTCGCGAATCTCCGGGAACACCTGCGAGGAGCAAATCACGGCCAGATGGGGCATGGCGTCGCGCAGCGCCGCCGCGAGACACTCCTCGTGCGCCGGCTCCGCGTAGGAGTGGAGAAGGCAGACGGCCACGACCGACACCCCGAGCTGTTGCACCGCACTTACGGCCTCTTGAACTGCGATGTCCGTGAGGGCCAGCTCGATTCCATCCGGGGTGACGCGTTCGCGCACGCCCACCACATCGTTCCGCGTCACCAATGGTGCAGGATGATGCGCAGCGAGATCGTAGAGCGAGGCGCGGTCCTGCCGGGCGAGCCACAGCACGTCCTCGAAACCGGCGGTCGTGAGCAGTGCGATACGCGCACCGCGTCGTTCGAGCAGCATGTTCGTGGCCACCGTGGTGCCGTGCACCAGGCGCGCGATCTCGCCGTGGGCGAGTGCGCGGAGGGCAGCCGCCACGCCCACACTCTGATCGTCAGGGGTGCTCGGGACCTTGCGTGCCTCGAGCGTTCCGTCGTCCGCAACCGACACCAGATCGGTGAAGGTACCACCGACATCGACGCCGACCGCCGACGCAGTCACGCAGCGCCGACATCGCGCCGCTGCACCACACGCCCCTTCAGCGCCCAGGCCAGCGCAAGATGGGTGGGCAGGATGAGCGCCACCACCGCGCGACTTTCCTGACCTCCCGGAAGCACCGCGAGCAAGCCCGCCACGATCCCCATGCCGGCGATCAGCGCGGCGAGGATGCGGGTGGGAGCCTCGGCCCTCCACCGCAGCACGGCCGCCGGAATGAGAATCACCAGCGCGAGCGACAAGGGTGTGAGCAGCAGCACATTTTCATTGCGGGCCCAGAACTGATGACGCGTGGCAAACCACGCGAGCAGCAGAATTACACCGATCAGCCCGGAGAGGAGCGAGTGCGCAGCCCCGAAGAGCGCGAGCCCCCACGCGGCGCCCCGGCGCGACACCGCCATGATGCGAAGGCCCACGACGAGCGCCGCCATCAGCAGTCCCAGCAGCAAAAAACGTGGTGCGAGGCGAGGCGACTGCGCACGCTCCACCACATTCGGAGGACCATAGAGCGGCACTGCATGCTCCTCCGCGACAATTGGCACCATCGCACCGGTGCCGTCGGGAATGGTGGCGTGCCGCAACCCGTCACGGAGTCGCATGGGAATGAAGAACGACTGCCAGTCGGTGATCGGCACGTCGGCGGGGCGGCCCAGTGCGATGTCGATGCCCGCCTGGATGGGAGGATCGCCGTCGGTAAGGCGCACACTCTCGCGACGATAGCTCATCGACGTGGCGGTGTCCGGAAAGGCGCGATGCAGCGCCCCGCCCAGCGAGTGATCGATGGCGTCCCGCAGCCGGGTGGAGCAGTTGTCCGCGAAGTAGTCGTAGCGATAGTGAACATTCGCCGGCTGCTCGTTCCACCGGACATAGTCGCGCAGTGACTGCGCCTGGGGCGGCGTGAGATTCAGTCGCGAGAGCGTGATCGGACGACCGGCGCGACGCTCGTACTCGATGAGCGCCAGCGGATTCGTGGGGCCCATCGAGTAGTTCGTGTCGCCGGTGAGGAACCGCCAGATGAACCCCGGCTCATTGAAGCCGAAGAGCCCCCAGTGGTAGGCGATATCCTCACCCGTGCGATTGTCGTGGAACCAGAGCGCGTTGTGGCCAAAGCGCTCGAATACCTCGGTGTT
>JBBSVF010000080.1:0-11239 GCA_038233745.1 Gemmatimonadales bacterium | reverse complement strand
GCGCGGGCGGTGGCGGAGTACGAGATCGCGCGCCTGCGGCCGGTGGCTGCGCGAAAGGCCCAGATGGGCGACACGATGTCGCGAGCGCACTGGGCCTCCATTGTTGGGGACTTCACCCGGTGGATCGAGCGTCGGGAGTTGCCGAAGCCCACCGAGGCGCTGCGGGCGCCGCCGGGCGACCCGTTCTGATGTTGTCGGGTGTGATGTGATGACGGCGGCCCAGGGCCGCCGTCATCACAGCTGATCAATCCCTGTCAGTACCCGGCCAGGTTGTCCATCCAGGAGTTGGAGATCGTGTAGTACTTGCTGGCCATCCGGCTCGTGGCCTGGGCGACGGAGCATGAGTTGAAGACGTAGCTCTTCTGTCCGTTCGCGGTGGCGTCGGCGATACCCGCCGCCACCGTGTCGCCAGTGAGGATGTTCAGTCCGCTCATCGTGGTGCCTTCGGACACGTTATTTCCATTGGAGACGAGCTGGCCGCCCACGAGGATGATTCCGTACCACTGATTGGAGCCGCTGATGGTGAGGTCGCCATCGACGATCAGGGTTCCCCGACCCTGGTTCGGCAATGTCCACCCGGTGTTCGTCCCCGTTCGTCCGTTGTACACATGGATTACTGGCCAGAAGTTGGTATCCGCGGCGAACTGGGACACTGTGGGAAAGGCGTTCCCGGGGATCACGAGATCAGCGGGAAAGGCGGCACCAGCGCGAATCGCGGCCCAGTCGATCTTCACGGTCGAGGCCAATTGCGCCACGGTCTGCGTGGTGTCGTAGGGAGGGTTGCCCGTGGGCACGAAGCTGCCACTCACCTGCAGATTCGCCGTTCCGTCGGGCTTCAAGGGCACCGTGACGCCCGGCACGTTTGTGCCACTCCCGCAATGATCGTTGCCGTCGATTTCGCCAGTTCCGTTTTTCACCATTCCCGAGAGACTCACCCACGCGCCCGACACCTTCATCGAGACCTTGGAATATGTCGCAAACAGTCCGACAGTTCGCGTGCCATACCGCACCTTGGTTCCGCTGTAGATGGCCCCCGTCGTGTCATAGCCGGTGGAGGTGATGAGGTAGGTACCCGCTCCCGCCACGAGATCCAGCCGCACCGGACTCACCTTCACGATGGCATAGCCGGGAAAGCCCGCGTACTTCACGGCCAGCGTTTCCCGGACGGTGGGCAGCACGCCGTTGAAGGTACCCCCGGCGGAGTTCACCGCCCAGCAGTGCGGACAGCAGCGCTTCTCGGTGGACGCGTAGGCCTTGTTGCCCCCATTGCACGTCGTATCGCCACGTCGCGCGAGAAAGTATTCCAGCCCGGCCTGGGCGATGGAATAGGCGCGAGCCTGCGACCGCTGCGCTGACAGGTTGCCGATCTCGCTGCGCGTTGCCGAAAAGCTGGCCACGAGACCGATGGTGACCAGGGCGATCACGAGGATCGCCATCGGCAGCGCGAATCCATCGCGGCGACTGCCGCGGCGGCGCGCGCGCTCCGGAGGGGATGAAGGAGTGATCATGGATTCCTCGAGTTCTTGAAGAAGATCGACGTGCGCTGCAGCGACTGCGCCGCGCGTTTGCTGCCCTTCACGGTGTCCGAGGCCGAGGAGGCGAGAATCACCTCGACGCCGCGAATCGTGTTCACATTCGCCGGCGGCGTTCGCATCGCCGAGTCGCGACTCGCAACTGTCGGCGAGGTGATGTAGTAGCTGAAACGGGCCGCCGAGGTGAATGGCGCCATGATCTCCTCCACCAGACTGTCGCTCGTGATCCCGTACACTGCCCTGTACAGGCCGCGAAATCCCGGGTATGCCGTGGAGGCGCGAAAGCGATACGTGAGGGTCTGGTAGATGAACGCCGGCTGCCCCACCGAGGTGATCGCGGCGTTGCCGGGCGTGAGAGTATACACGTATCCCGTATCGCCATTCTGCTTCACCGTGTCCGGACGCATGGGAATGGCGAGCGCCGAGCACAGAGTCTTCAGCCCCGCGGTCTTCGTTCCCGAGGCACCGGATGAAATGAAGGTGTAATTGTAGGGTGCCACGTTGTTGCGCACCGCATACCCGCCGTACTTGAGCTGCGCCACCACGAAGGAGTCGGCAGGAACGGTGACGACGATCGTCGAGGCGGCAGTGTTGGCGCAGATGAGCCCGAACACCGTTGGCGCCTTGAAGGTGAACGTCGAATCGTTGGCCGTCACGACGCCCAGGGTGTCCTGTGCCATGCGCAGATCGCTGATCATCACGTTCATCGCGCTGCGGGCGCCGCTGCGCGCCTTCCGGCTGCTCACGTCGCGCGCAAAGTTCGTCGACTGCCCGAGCAGCAGTTTCGTGAGCACCACACCGATCAGGCTGAAGATCGTGAGCGCGATGATGATCTCGAGGATGGTGAAGCCGCCTCGGCGGCGAGTGAGATGCATCATGGCAGGAACAGTGGATTGAAGGCGGCAGTCCTGGAGCGGCGGATCACGGTGACCACGGAGTCCGACGGCGTGAACAGCGGGACGATCTTCACCCTGACGTCCTTGCAGGGAAAGCTGGTGGGGCAGGTGGGTGCGGTGGCGCCATTGTCGGTGATGGTGAAGCGGCGGACGAAACGCGTCTGCGACTTGTCGCTCCGGTCGGAGGAGGGCGTGGGGCTGGTGGAGATCGTGTCCGTCACGAGCAGCAGGGAGAGGCTGTCGTACCACATCGACTCCACTCGCCCGACTTCCGCGATCAGCACCGCGTTGCGGGCGGACTGCGCCGCTGCCCGGCGCTGCCGCGCCATGATGCGCACCTGCATCGCAAAGATGGAGGTGAAGGCGACGCCGAGGATGGCCATGGCCACCATGATCTCGACCAGCGAGAAACCCCGTCGAGGGGCCAGACGGAATCGATTCATCATTTGATCTTCACCAGACCGGCGCGCTGCATCGTGACGGTCTTCTTGTAGGCGGTGGACCCCGTTCCGTACGTGAACACAGCGGTGAGCGTGGATGTCGCCAGCCCGCTCGGCATCACATTGAAGCTCCACGGCGTGAACTTGATGCTCGTGACCTGAAGGTCGCCGGTGGCAAAGGAGCGCTCGCGGTACTTCACCGTCGTGTCGGTGGCATCCTGCAGCGCGTACGAGCGTTTGACACTGTCCACACGAATGCGCACAGGCGCCCGCTGACGCGCCGCGGTCGCAAAGGCGAGCTCGATGTCGGAGGCGAAGGTATGCGCTGCCTTGGCGGTCCGGTCACGCGCGAGCGTTGTGCCCATCGCCCGCACGCCCATTCGCACGACGATCGCGAACAGCACGAAGACAAAGAGCATCTCGATGATGGTGAATCCAGGACGGAGCGATGGACGAGGATGTCTGATCATGGCGATGGACTCCAATGCACCCGCCGGGCCGATTTTCTGGCACGGAACAAGTGACGTAATGACAACGACTTGACCCCACAGCACCCGGAGTGCGATGCTCAGAACTGCGCAAAAAGGTGCGGGTTCTGCACCACTTTTGCCCCTTCGCTACCTTTTGACGCGTCAGCGTCCCTCCGCGCCACTCGAATCTCCCGATCGTCATGCGCATCGCCACACTCGGCGTCGTCGGCGCCGGCACCATGGGCGGCGGCATCGCCGCCCTCGCCGCCTCGGCCGGCATCCCCGTCGTCCTGCTCGACATTCCGGGCACGGATGGCGACCGCAGCGGACCCGCCAAGGCGGGCCTCCAGCGCGCGCTCAAGGCCAGGCCGGCCGCATTCATGGACCCCGCCCGCGCCACCCTGATCCGTACCGGCAATACCGAGGACGATCTCGGGCTGCTCGCCAGCTGCGACCTGATCCTCGAAGCGATCATCGAACAACCGGGCCCCAAGCAGCAGCTCTACGCCAGGCTGGAAGACATCGTGAAGCCCACGACGGTGGTGGCGTCGAATACCTCCGGCATCCCCATGAGTGTGCTCACCGAAGGGCGTAGCGAGCGCTTCCGGCAGCATTTTCTGGGCATGCATTTCTTCAATCCGCCGCGCTACCTGCACCTCCTCGAGATCATTCCCACGCCGGACACCTCGGCCGACGTGCTCGCCGCGGTCCGGCATTTCAGCGAGGTGGTGCTGGGCAAGGGCGTCGTGATCGCCAAGGATGTCCCGGGGTTCGTGGCTAACCGCCTGGGCGTGTACGGCATGGTGGCGGCCATGAAGGGGATGATGGAGAGCGACCTCACCATCGACGAGGTCGACGCACTCACAGGCCCGCTGCTCGGCCGCGCGAAGAGCGCGACCTTCCGAACAGCGGACATCACTGGCCTCGATGTGCTGCAACATGTGTCGAAGGGACTGAGTGCGAGCACGGGCGAAGACTTCGGCATGCCCGACTGGGTTGCGAAGCTCGTGGAGGCCGGCCAACTCGGCGACAAGAGTGGATCAGGGTTCTATCGCAAGCAGGGCAAGGAGATCTCGACGCTGGACTGGAAGACTGGCGAGTACGCGCCGCAGCAGAAGTTCGAGTCGCCCGAGTTCAAGGCCGCGATGAAACTCGCGCTTCCGGAGCGACTGAAGGCTGCGGTCGCACTTCCGGGGAAGTACGGAAAGTTCGTCCGCAATTATCTCATCCGCATGTCGCACTACACGGCGAGCACTACACCCGCCGTCGCCCACGATCTCGTGAGCGTCGACCGCGCCATCGAATGGGGTTATGCGTGGGAGGCCGGGCCATTCCAGCAGATGGACAGCCTTGGCCACAACTTCCTGCGGGATGGATTCGCGGAGCTGGGGCTGTCGGTGCCGCCGTCGTTCGGCGGGGTGAAGAGCGATGCGTTCTACGCTCCCGAGGGAGGCGGCTGGTCGTACTCGGCTGACGACGGCAGCTACAAGTCCGTTCCGGACGTGCCTGGACAGATCAAGCTCGACGCGGTGCGCGGCCGCCCCGGTGGAGTGGTGGAGGGCACGGGCGACGCGAATCTCCTGGACCTGGGCGACGGCGTTCTGCTGCTGGAGGCCCGCAGCAAGATGAACACGATGGGCGCTGGCGTGCTGTCGATGCTGCGTACGGGGCTGGAGCGAGTGGCGCAGGGCAAGTACGTGGGGCTGGTAATCGGGAATGACGACGCACGAGCGTACAGCGCTGGCGCGGATCTGGGCGCGGTGGGGGAGCAAGTGCAGAGTGGCGACTGGAAAGGTCTCGACGAAATGGTGCGCTACTTCCAGGAGGGCGCGATGATGGTGCGCCGCGCTCCATTCCCGGTGGTGGCCGCGCCCTTCGGCCTCACCCTTGGCGGCGGATGCGAATACGCGCTGCACTGTAACCGCATCCAGGCGCATGCCGAGCTGTACATGGGACTCGTGGAAGCTGGCGTGGGGCTCATCCCCGCTGGCGGTGGCACCAAGGAGATGCTGTTCCGCTTTACCGAGCAGCTCGTGCCGTACGATGAGGCCGATCAGTTCGAGGCTGTGAAGCGCGCCTTCAAGCTCATCGCGATGGCGACGACCAGCACGAGTGCGCTCGAGGCGAGAAAGCTTGGATTCCTGCGTCCTGCAGCCGACCGCATCACGATGAATCGCGATCGTCTCATCGCCGATGCCAAGTCGCGCGTGCTGGACCTGGCCTCCGATTACGTGGCCCCGCCAGACCGCACCATCGTGGCGATGGGGAAGGAGGCGCTGGGCAATCTGCTCTATGCCGGCTGGGCCATGAAGGAAGGCGGTGCGATCACCGATCACGAAGTGATGATCGCGAGCGAGTTGGCCTACGTGCTGTGCGGCGGAGATGGGCCGCCCCGCACGGTGAGCGAGCAGGACATCCTCGATCTGGAGCGCGAGGCCTTCTTGAAACTGCTCGGCACGAAGGCGACGCAGGAGCGCATCGCGTACACACTCAAGACCGGCAAGCCGCTGCGGAACTGATCCACGCGCGGCGCACCTGATCGATCATACATCTCCTGAACCGGGTTCGTGCAATGGCTGATGACAGCAACGACGTCGTGATCGTCTCCGCGGTGCGGAGTGCGGTGGCGAAGGGCAAGAAGGACGGCGCACTCGCGTCCACGCACCCCGTGGAGCTCAGCGCAGCACTGATGAAGGCGGCCGTTGAGCGCGCGGGCGCCGACGCCGCATCCATCGACGACGTGGCCTGGGGATGCGCGATGCCGGAAGCAGCGCAGGGGCTCAACATCGCGAGGCTCGCTGCGCTGCGCGCGGGCTTTCCCGTGGAGGTGCCAGCGCAGACGATCAACCGCTTCTGCTCGTCCGGACTGCAGACGGTCGCGACAGGCGCCATGCAGATCATGAGCGGGATGGGCGACGTGGTGCTCGCTGGCGGAATCGAGATGATGAGTCAGGTGCCGATGTCAGGCTATCACGCGCGTCTCGATCCCGAGGCGATGGAGGGCTACATCGGGATGGGCTTCACCGCAGAGCGTGTGGCCGAGCGCTGGAAGGTGAGCCGAGCGGAGCAGGACGCCTGGGCGCTGCGGAGCCAGGAGAATGCCGCCGCGGCCATGGCGCGCGGTGCGTTTGATAGCCAGATCCTGCCGATCGATGTGGAGCGTGTGACGTGGAATGGCGCGACGAAGGATGTGGAGACGGTGACCTTTGATCGCGACGAACTGCCGCGCGCCGGTACCACTGCCGAGGCGCTGGCGAAGCTGCGACCGGCATTCAAGCAGGGCGGAACCGTGACGGCAGGGAACGCGAGCCCCTCCTCGGACGGTGCCGCGGCGCTGCTGCTCATGCGTCGTTCACACGCGGACGCGATCGGGGCGAAGGCGCTCGCGCGGTTCGTGAGCTTCGCGGTGGGCGGCGTGGATCCGGACATCCTGGGGTTGGGGGCGATCAAGGCCGTCCCCAAGGCGCTCGCGCGCGCCGGGATGACGATGCAGGACATCGATCTGATCGAGTTCAACGAGGCCTTCGCCGCGCAGGTGATTGCGGTGATGCGCGAGCTCAAGATCGACGAATCGAAGGTGAACGTGAATGGCGGTGCGATCGCGCTCGGTCATCCGCTCGGCGCTACCGGTGCGAAGCTGACGACGCAGCTCATTCATGAGCTGGGGGCGCGAGGGGGAGGGATGGGGCTGGTGACGATGTGTATCGGTGGGGGGATGGGGGCGGCGGGGGTATTCGAGGTGATGGGGACGTGAAGGATCGCGGTTAGGCTGGGGAGCTCTCGGCTGTGAGCTGTCAGCTGTCAGTTCACCTGACAACGGCCCCGTCATCCTGAGCGCAGTGGCCCCGTCATCCTGAGCGCAGCGAAGGATCTGCAGTTGCCGCGCGCAGACTGCACCTGCAGGTCCGTCGCCTTCGGCTCAGGACGACGGTTGACCCACAGCTGACAGCCGAGCGCTCCCCAGCCGAGACGCGATCCCTCCCGTCTCCTGCAATCAAGGCCCCGCCCGATACTTCTCCACCCGAAACTCATCCCTCGCAGCCACCCCCGCACTCGGCGTCTTCATCAGCGCCTCGATCTCCTCGATCTCCCTCGGCACCAACGAGATCCGTTCCACGCCGCTCGTGGTCGAGATGTAATCGTCCTCGATCCGCACGCCGATGTTCTTGTAGCGCGTGACCGCCTGACGAATGCGCGCCGCGATCTGCTGGTTGCGCGCCGTGAGCGGCAGCTCCTCGATGATCCGCTCGCGCACGTACACTCCCGGCTCGATCGTGAAGGCGCTGCCCGGCTGGATGCGTCCCCCGAAGTAGAACTGCTCGGGATCGTGCACCTCCAGCCCAATGCCGTGACCGATGCCGTGCATGAAGTACAGCCGATATTGCGAGCACTGCCGCGGCTGTGCGCCGGCGGAGCAGTCGTACGTCGCATCCGGCCCATCGATAAGCCCCAGCCGCGCCAGTCCGCGCGCAATTGTCGCGTTGGCGGAGTCGGTCATCAGCCGGGCTGCAGTGCCATTGGTGGCCTGACGCTCGGCAGCCGTCTGCGCCGCGCGAACGAGTTGGTAGATATCCTTTTGCTCCGGGCTGAACACTCCGCTCACGGGTACGGTGCGCGTGATGTCGGCCGCATAGCCCTTGTATGACGCACCCACATCCATCACCACCAGGTCCGTAACGCCGAAGAAGCGGTCGTTGGTGGTGTAGTGCCGCGTTGTGGAGTTGGGACCGGAGCCCACGCTCGAGGCGAAGGCCGGGCCGTCTGCCCCGTTGCGTCGAAAGGTGTACTCGATCAGCGCCTCCAGCTCGAACTCGTTCATGCCCTGATGAATCGCGGGAATCACCTCCAGGAAGGCGCGCATCGTGAGGTCCACGGCATTCCGGATCAGCGTGATCTCGGTGGCGCTCTTCCGCCCGCGCAGCTCCTCCACCACGGTGTTCACGAGCGCCACGCGAACCTTCGGGTCGCGCGCCTTCAACCGGTCGATCAACTGCTCGTCGGCTGTGCGCACCTGATCGGGCAGCGGCACGATCGAGGCGACATCGCCCACGACGTTGATCACCAGTCCCTGGTTGCCGAGCGAGTCCAGTACCCGGAACAAGTCTGTCGAGGGACGGCCGACCATCCCCGTGCGGTTCTGGATGCCCTGCACCCCCACTCGTTCGCCGGTCCACGCTTCCCGGCTCGGCACGCGCGGCTGCACGAACATCACGGCCATGCGGAGTTCCGCGCCGCGCCGCACCAGCAACAGCGCGGCATCCGGCTCCATGAAGCCGGTGAGATACCGGAATGACGGCGCCTGCACGAACGACTCGTAGTCGCGTGACGGTTCACGTGCGCCGAGGATGACCATGGCGCCCTCGGGCATCTTCTGAACCAGGTCGGCGCGCCGCTGCGCGTACTCCAGCGGAGCCTGCGCGCAGAGAGCGGCTGGCGCGAGCAGCGCCAGCATGATGAATCGGTGGAGCACGAACCCTCCTTCGGGTGACGTCAGCGCCTAACGGGCGAGAATACCAATCAGGTGGAGCACGAGGCCGACGAGCCCGCCCACCAGCGTACCATTGATGCGGATGAACTGCAGATCGCGCCCGATCTGCACCTCGATCTTCTGCGACGCATCGCTCGCGTCCCATCCTTCGACAGTCCGGGCGATGATATCGGCCACCTCCGGTCGATACTGATCCACGACGCCGAGCACCGTGCGCTCGATGGCTTCGTCGACATCCTGCAGCAGTGCCTCGTTCTCCAGCGCACGTTCGGCAATCGCGGCGATCGCCCGCTGTAGTCCCGCGGGCGACGGCGCTTCGGGACCCGCGTACTTGTGCATCGCACTGCGGCCCGCGTCCACCAGCGCATCGCTGAGTTCCCCCACCGCCGCGTGGCCAAGCAGCCGGGCCTTGATCTCCTCGGCGCGCGCGATCGTCTCGGGCGAGGTGTGCAGCCGCTCGACGAAGCCTCGCAACGCGGAGTCGAACTGGCTGCGGAGCGGATGCGTGTCGTCAGTGGCCACCTGTTCGAGCGTACGCTCGATGCCCGCCACGATCTTCTGATAGAGCTTGTCGTCAACGGCATTCGGCACCCACCACGGACTCTCCTGTGCAATTCGCACGCGGATGAGTTCCTTGTTGTCCTGCACGATGCGGCTCACGAGTTTCACGAGCCGGTCGAGCAACTCCTGATGCCGGTCGTCCGTGGTCGCGAGCACCAGCAGGTCGCCCAGCAGCGGAGCGACGTTCACCTTCCTGAGCTGGTTCACCACTGTCTCGTGCACCATCTCGTGCAGTTCCGCGGGGGGCACGGATTCCATCGCCCGTGCGAACCCACCCGCGACCCCGCGCGCGAGCCGCTCCTGATGTGCGGGGTCCACCAGCCACTGCGCCGCGCGCTGCCCCAGTCGCAGTCCGGAGAGCTGGCGGGCAATCACGTCGCGCGAAAGGAAATTATTTCCGACGAAATTGCCGAGGCTGCGGCCGATGCGATCCTTGCGCTTGGCCACGATCGCGGTGTGCGGGATCGGAATGCCCAGCGGATGACGGAAGAGCGCGGTGACCGCGAACCAGTCCGCGATGCCGCCCACCATCGCCGCCTCCGACGTCGCGATCAACAGACCCACCCAGAAGGGCGAGATGTCGGGCCGCAGATGGTGAAGGACGACCGCCGCCGCGAAGAGCACGGCAAAGCCCGCCAGCAGCGCGGTGGCGCGCCGGCGCATGATGTCGTACTGCCTGGCCTTCTCGGTATCGTCGCGAACCACGAGCATGAGAGCAATTTACATGGGGAACGATGTCGCGGCTGACTGCGTTCAACCGAGCGGAGGAATCACATGCCCTGTGCTCGCTGCGAAACACTGCCCAAGCACACGGGGCGACGTACGCGCAGGGATACTTCCTCGGACGACCCGCGCCGCAGCCACTCGCCGCTCAGCGCGCCGCCCTCTGATCGCATGCGTCAGAGCTGGCCGTCGCCGTTGTCCAGTGAGCGCCAGAGATACCAGCTCGCCACGGACGCCCAGGGTCTCCACGGTTCACCGATGCTCAACACGTCCACGGGCTTCGGTCTGGCCGCGAGCCCGTACGCCTTCTGGATGGCGTTCTGGATGCCGAGGTCGAGTTCGGGCAGCACGTCGGGGCGCCCGAGCCTGAACATCAGGAACATCTGCACCGTCCAGCGGCCGATGCCCTTCACCTGCACGAGATGATCGATGATCTCGTCGTCGGGCAGGCGTCCGAGATGCGCGAGTGGCAGCGAGCGATCGGCGACGCGCGCTGACAGATCGAGCAGGTAGCTGATCTTCTGGCGCGACAGTCCCGCCGAGCGGAGCGTTGCTTCGTTCGTGGCCAGGACATGCGCCGCGCGCGGTCGCCGCCCCGGATAGAGATCCAGGAAGCGGCCGTGAATCGTGCCCGCCGCCTTGCCGCTGAGCTGCTGAAAGACGATCGATCGCACGAGGGCTTCGAAGTGAGTTCCCGTGCGCCGCGGAACGAGGCCGTACGCGCCCACGCGACGGATGATGTCGCCCATCACCGGATCGGCACGCCGAAGATGTGCGAGCGCAGCCCTGGTGGAGGTAGCCATGCGAGGAATCTATCGACGCCTGGCGCGCGCTGCGCCTGGCCGTGTTCGTCGCACCGGTGCATCGGCGTACCTTACGGAGACGTCCCACCATCCGGAACCAACGCCATGACACGTCTGCTCAACTATTTCCTCAAGGGTGTCGTCTTTCTCGCACCACTCGCCGTCACGGTGTATGTGTGCGTGCGGGTGTTCACGATCATCGATGGCTGGCTGCCGATCGACGTGAAGGGCGTCGGCTTCGTCGTGACCATCGTGCTGATCACGCTGTTCGGCTTTCTGGCGCAGAACTTCATCACGCGCGGAATCTTCGGGCTTCTCGAGCGGCT
>JBBSVF010000079.1:0-11264 GCA_038233745.1 Gemmatimonadales bacterium | reverse complement strand
TTGCGCCGTCTGGTGGCGCGCATTCGAAGTGGATCCGTGGCGCTGGTAATCCTGATCGATTACCCGGGTTTCAACATGAAAGTGGCGCGCGCGGCGCGCGACGCCGGAGTGCCGGTGCTTTACTACATCACGCCACAGGTGTGGGCGTGGGGCGCCCGGCGGCTGGCGGAGCTGAGCACCACGATCACTCGTGCGGCGGTGATCCTCCCGTTCGAGGAGCCATTGCTTCGCGAGCATGGCATCGACGCAACATTCGTGGGTCATCCGTTGCTCGACCGGGCGCAGACGCTCCCGGACCGCGCTGCCGCGCGCCGGTCGCTTGCCATGGCGGCCGACCGCCCGCTCCTCGCGCTCTTTCCGGGGAGCCGAGTGCAGGAAATCGCGCGGCATCTCGAGGCGTTCGTGGAGACAGGGCGAGAGCTCCAGCGACGGAATCCCGCGCTGCAGGTGGTGGTCAGTGTCGCGCCGCATATCGACATTCCTGCGGAGCGGTGCCCGTTTCCACTGGTGCACGCGGCGTCGTTTGCGGTGTTGCGGGCCGCCGACGCTGCGATGTGCAAGAGTGGCACGACGACGCTGGAGGCGGCGGTGGCGCTCTGCCCACTCGTGGTGGCCTACCGCACGAGTCCCATTACGTATGCCGCTGCGCGACGCCTGGTGAAGATTCCGAACATCGGCTTGGTGAACGTGGTCGCGGGGCGCGAGGTGGCGCGCGAGTTCGTCCAGAATGCGCTCGTCCCCTCCGCCGTGGCGGACGCGCTGGAACCACTGCTCGCAGACACGCCTGCCCGCTCGGCGCTCGTAGGCGAACTTCAGACCGTCCGTGACTCGCTCGGTACGCCAGGCGCCTCGGCGCGTGTGGCGGCCATGGCTGTCGCAATGGCCCACGCGGGCCGATGATCGAGGAGTCACCCCTCGACGCACGCGTTCGGTGGACAGTGCGTGTGGGCGTGCTGCTGCTGCGCATGCTGGCCTTCACCTGGCGCATGCGTCCCCACAACGACGCCGCGCTGCACGCGGCGCGGGCTGCGGACCGGCGGGTGATCTTCGCCCTCTGGCATGGCGAACTGCTGCCCTTGCTCTGGCAGCACCGCGGTGAGCATGTGGCGATCGTGATCAGTGAGCATCGGGACGGCGAGATCATCGCGCGCGTCGCGCACGCCCTGGGTTATCACACGGTGCGTGGATCCAGCTCGCGCGGGGCGAGTCGTGCGCTGATTGGCCTGATGCGCGCGATCGACGAAGGCTATGATGGAGCGATCACGCCGGATGGCCCCCGGGGGCCGGCGCGCGTCTTCGCCGGCGGCGCCGCGGTGGCGGCGCAGCGAACCGGAGCGCTCATCGTGCCGATTCGCGCCCAGGTGTCCAGTGCGTGGCGGCTGAAGAGCTGGGACCGTTTTGTGATCCCGCGACCATTTGCCCGCGTGGATGTGCACTATGGCGAACTCACCGCGGTGAGCGGCGACTCGCCGCGCGAGGCGGCCGCGGACGCGCCGCGCCTGCAAGCCATCCTGGACGCTGTCCCCGGCTCCTGATCACGCGAGTGATGAACGCGCTGTGGTATGGTGCATCGCCGCTCGCGCGTGTGGCGCGAACCGCACTGCGTCCGCTGGCGTCGCTCTATGCGGCGGTCGTGCGCGCGCGCAATCGCCGAGCGGACGCGGGAGAGGGAGTGTACGCCACCGCGATCCCGGCGTTGAGCATCGGCAACCTGACTGTGGGAGGCACAGGAAAGACACCCCTGGCCGCGTGGGCTGTCGCGAGACTCCGCGAGCGCGGCGCGACACCGGCGCTCGTGATGCGCGGCTACGGCGACGACGAGCCGCTGGTGCACGCGCGCCTCAATCCGGGGGTGCGGGTGGTGACGAATGCCGATCGCGTGCGAGGCATCGCGAGCGCGGCCGCGGATGGCGCGGACGTCGCCGTCCTCGACGACGCCTTCCAGCATCGTCGCGCGGCGCGACACGCAGACTGGGTGCTCGTGGCCGCCGAAAGCTTTCGCTCCGACCTGGACGTCCTGCCGGCAGGTCCGTTGCGCGAGCCACTCTCGGGGCTCGCTCGCGCCGCTGTGGTAATTGTCACTCGAAAGAGTGCCGACGAGGCGCGGTCACAGACGGTGGCGGCGCAGCTGCGTGGCCTCCCTGGAGTGCGAGACGTGGCGCGCGTGCATCTCGCGCCCGATCTGCTGGTCGACGCGGTCAACGGAGCAGCGCGCGATGCCCTGTGGCTCCGGAACCGCCCGGTGCTTGTGACGGCAGCGATCGCTGCCCCCGCCGCGTTTCTGGCGCAGTTGCGAGCGCTGGGCGCAGTGATCCTGGGGGAGGACCTCCGCCGCGATCACTCGCCGTATGGTCCCCAGGACGTCACCCGCCTGCGCGAACGGGGGGCCACGGCCGAGGCCATCATCTGTACCCTGAAAGACGCGGTGAAACTGGGTCCGCTCTGGGGTCCCGCCGCTCCGCCGCTGTTGTATGTTTCCCAGTCTGTCCGGGTGGAGGAGGGCGCTGCGCTCCTCAACCGGTCACTCGATGACCTGCTCTCCGCGCGGACTGCAGGTGCTCCCAACGCCGGCGACGCCGGCCCACGTGCGTGACTCCATGGCCACCGATCTCAGACTGCCAAGCGACAGCATCGTCATGGCGGACAAGGACCGATTTCTGAACGAGGACAATCCATTCGAGGCGATGATGAGTCGCTTCGATCGTGCCGCACAGCTCCTGGACCTGGAGCCGGGGCTGTACAAGGTGCTTCGACATCCCGAGAAGCAGATCACGGTGAGTGTGCCCGTGATGATGGACAATGGCGAGATCGAGGTCTTCACCGGCTACCGCGTGCTCTACAACACATCGCGCGGGCCGGGCAAGGGCGGCATCCGCTTCGACTTGCAGGTCTCACTCGACGAAGTCACCGCCCTGGCGGCGTGGATGACGTGGAAGTGCGCCGTGGTGAATCTGCCCTTCGGTGGTGCCAAAGGCGGCGTCGTCTGCGATCCGCCCTCGATGAGCGCCGGCGAGCTGGAGCGACTGACGCGCCGGTACACCGCGGGCATCATCCACACCCTCGGCCCCGATTCCGACGTGCCGGCGCCCGATGTGAACACGAACGAACGCGTCATGGCGTGGGTGATGGACACCTACTCCATGCATCATCGGCACACCGTGAACGCGGTCGTCACGGGCAAGCCGGTGGAGATGGGCGGATCCCTCGGGCGACGCGAGGCCACGGGACGCGGCTGCATGATCGTCACTCTGGAAGCGCTCAAGCACCTCGGCATGAAGGTGGAGGGTGCCACCGTCGCCATTCAGGGCTTCGGCAATGTGGGATCGATTGCCGCGGAGCTGCTCGTGCAGCAGGGCTGCGTGATCCGCGCCATCGCCGACAAGTCCGGGTCGTTCTTCAACGCCAAAGGCATCGATATCCCGGCGGCGATCAAGTTCGTGCAGAAGAACAGAACGCTGGAAGGCTTTACGGGCGGTGACCGAATCACCGGCGAGGAACTCCTGTCGGCAGATGTGGACGTGCTGCTGCCGGCGGCCTTCGAGAATGTGATCACGAGCAAGAATGCGTCGACGATCCGCGCGAAGATCATCTGCGAGGGCGCCAACGGTCCCACCACTGCCGGTGCTGATTCCATCCTGGACGAGAAGGATATCTTCGTGATTCCCGACATTCTCGCGAATGCCGGCGGCGTGACGGTGTCGTACTTCGAGTGGGTGCAGGATCGCGGCGGCTATTTCTGGTCGGAAGACGTGGTGAACGAGCGGCTCACCGACATCATGACGCGCAGCTTCAACGATGTGCTCAAGCTGAGCCTGCAGCACAAGGTGAACATGCGCACCGCGGCGTACATGCTGTCCATCAATCGCGTGGCCACCGTGCATCGGCTGCGCGGCATCTACGCGTAACAGCGCGTGAAGGTTCACATCGCCGTGGTGGGAAGGCCGAAGGATCGGTCGCTTGCTGCGGCGATCACGGACTACGAGACCCGGGCGGCGCACTACTGGCCGCTCGAGGTGCATGAGATTCGCGAGGCCAGCGCCAGGTCGATGCCACTGGACGAAGTACGCGCGCGCGAGGGGGAGCGACTGGTGGAGCGCGTAGCCGGCGTGCCCCAGGTGATCGCCTGCGACGAAGGTGGCGAACGTCTCACCTCCGCCCAGTTCAGCCTTCTCCTCTCCTCGGCGCACGACGCCGCTGTGGACATCGCGTTCGTGATCGGCGGTGCGTACGGTCTGCACGAGACCGTTCGGCAGCGGGCCCGCCGCTCGATCCAGCTTGCCCCCTTCACACTTCCCCACGAACTCGCGCGTCTGGTGCTGGCGGAGCAGCTCTACCGCGCCGGTACCATCGCGCGTGGCGAGCCGTATCATAAGGCATGACGAATCGCGCGCCGTGACTGACATCGACTGGTTCGAGGACTGGTTCGGCGAGGAGTACCTCGCGCTGTACGAGCATCGGGACCACCACGAGGCGCGCGATGTGGCGCGTCTGGTGGAAGCGCGTGTCGGCAACCTGCATGGCGAACCGGTCCTGGACCTCGCGTGTGGCGCCGGACGTCACCAGCGCACCCTGAGCGAGAACGGCTGGTGGACGGTGGGGCTCGACCTCTCTCCCTCGCTGCTCAGGGCGGCACGGGCTGCCGACCACGATGCTCCCCTTGTCCGCGCGGATATGCGCACCCTCCCGTTCACCGACGGTGCCTTCGCCCTGGTGGTGAACCTCTTCACGAGCTTCGGATACTTCCAGGACGATGACGAGCACCAGCGCGTGCTTCTGGATGTGGCCAGAGTCCTGCGCCCCGGGGGCTGGTTCGTGCTGGACTACCTGAACGCCCAGCATGTGCGCGATACCCTCGTGGCGCATGACGAACGCCGCGTGGGCACCACGGTGGTGGAGCAGGAGCGAGAGATCACGGCGGACGGACGCTACGTGCGAAAGACCATCTCGCTGGGCGAGTACGGGAGAACGTTCATGGAACGCGTGAGGCTGTTCGAGCCAGCGGAGCTCGCGTCGCGATGTCGAGATGCGGGGTTCGACGTATGTGACATGCTCGGCGACTACGACGGCGCCGTGCTGACCGATGGATCGCCGCGCGCGATCATCATCGCCCGCCGCGCATGAGTGACGTCCGCATCGTGGAGGATTCGCTCGGTGGCTCGGCGCTCTCGCTCGCCGTGCAGCGCGGCGATGCGGCGCCGGGGTGGACTGCTCCGGTTCCCGCGTCATCCAAGGCATGGCGCGAACGCATGCTGGCCCGGGCGAGTGCCGCGCCGTGGGCCGAGCGCATGGCAGAGCTTGCGCCGGCGTTCGCGGCAACGGGCGCTGCGGCCGCCCGGCTCGAGCGAGTGATCCACGGCGGGGGTGTCGCGGTCACGACCGGCCAGCAACCCGGTCTCTTTGGCGGTCCGGTCTACACGTGGAGCAAGGCCGCGAGCGCCATCGCGCTGGCCGATGCGCTGGAGCGTGAGACGGGCGTGCCGGTGGTGCCGATCTTCTGGGCCGCCACCGACGACGCCGATTTCGCCGAGGCGGCCAGCACCATGTTGGCAGGCGATGGGGGTGTGATCGAACTCCGGTTACCGAATGCCCCCGCCGCCGGCACTCCGATGTCGCTCACGCCTCTCGGCGACATCTCACCGCTCCTGGCCAGATTGCGCGACGTCTGCGGCAGTGTGCCCGACGCGCGCGCGTTGGCCGCGGTGGAGCGCGGCTACACCGCACCGGACGCCACGGTGGCGGGCGCGTACCTCGATCTGCTCCGCACCCTGCTGGAGCCGCTCGGGATGCCAGTGCTGGACGCATCGCACCCGGTGGTGACCGGGGCATCGCGCGCGCTGCTCGAACACGCGCTCTCGTGCGGCAATTCGCTGGCGCTGGCGCTCGACGCCCGAACGCGCGAGCTCGAGGTGCAGGGTTTCGCGCCACAGGTTGACCTGGTGCGGAATCTTTCCCTGGTCTTCGGGAGAACGGGGGCGCTCAAGGAGCGACTTCCCATCGTGACGTCGCCCGAGGCCTCGACGGTGCTCACCCCGAATGTGCTGCTGCGCCCTGTCGTCGAGCACGAAATGCTGCCGACCGTGGCGTACGTGGCGGGCCCCGGGGAGCTGGCCTACTTCGCCCAGGTGAGCGCGGTAGCGGACGCGCTCGGGCTCGACGCTCCTGTAGCGGTACCGCGATGGTCGTGCACCCTCATCGAACCGTCGGTTGGGCAGACGCTGGCGATGCTTGGCGCCACCCCCGCCGATCTCGAAACACCGGATGCGCTGGAGACGCGACTGGCGCACGACGCGCTCGGCGAGCCGGAGCTGACAGCGCTCGCCGACTTCCGCGTCGCGACTGACAGGCTGGAAACGGCGGTGCGCGAGCGGGCAGCCGGGCTTGGCCTCACTGCTGCAGTAGAGGGCGCGCGGCAAGGGCTTCATCACCGCGCGGACCGGCTCGAGCGCCGCCTCGTGGCGGGTGTGAAGCGCCACGAGGCGCGACGCATGCATGAGGTGCGCGTTCTCCGTGCGGCGCTCCGCCCTGGCGGACATCGTCAGGAACGAACACTCAATCTCATTCCGATGCTCTCCCGCCACGGCCTGGTGCTCCTCAGCGAGATGGTCGACGCGGCGTCCGCGCATGCTGCACGTCTCGTGGATGGCGGACCATCGGAAAGCGTCCGCACATGAGCGATCGAAAGGAAGTGCGTCCGACCGATTCCGCCGAGGGTGCGGCTGCCACTGAAGGTGCGCTGGTGGACGCGGAGGCAGCGGCAGCTGAGCTCCAGCCGCTGCCCGCGGCACCATCCGTCTCGGACGCGACGCCGGCGCCGCCCACACCGCCCGCCGACGTCGTTCCCGTGAGTTCCAGCCGCGGATCCATCCTGATCGCTGCGGGCATCTTCCTGTCGCGGCTGCTGGGGCTGCTGCGGCAGAGTCTCATCGCGAAATATCTGGGTGCGGGGTGGGTGAGCGATGCCTTCAACGGCGGGTTCCGCCTCACCAATACGCTGCAGAACCTGTTCGGCGAAGGCGCGCTCTCGGCGTCATTCATCCCGGTGTATGCCAGCGCACTGCAGCGCGGGGACGACGATGAAGCGGATCGTATTGCCGGGGCGGTTGCCGCGATTCTGGCGCTGGTCACCGCGATCATCGTTCTGCTCGGCATCCTGTTCGCACCGCTGTTCGTCCAGCTGTTCGTTGGCGGATTCACTGGAGAGACCAAGGATCTGACCATTCGCCTCACGCGCATCTTCTTCCCCGGTGCGGGCATCTTCGTGATGAGCGCGTGGTGTCTCGGGATCCTGAACAGTCATCGCCGCTTCTTCCTGTCGTACGTGGCGCCGGTGTTCTGGAATATCTCGATGATCGGGGCGCTCCTCATCCACGGCTCGCGTCGCACCGAGGTGGACCTCGCCGTGGCGCTGGCGTGGGCATCGGTGCTCGGCGCGGCGTTGCAGATGGGGATCCAGTTGCCGTCCGTCTTCAAGCTCATCGGCAGCTTCCGACCGCGCTTCGAGACGGGCTACGCGCCCGTTCGTGAGATCATCGGGAACTTCATTCCCGCGTTCTTCGCGCGAGGCGTGGTGCAGCTGAGCACCATCATCGACATGCAGATCGCCAGCTACATCGCGGAGAAGGGCGTTGTGACCTTGCTGCAGAATGCGACGACTATCTACGTCCTGCCGATCAGCCTGTTCGGCATGTCCGTGTCGGCGGCTGAACTGCCCGAGATGGCTCGCGATGGGGGCACCGACCAGGCGGCCTTTGACCGACTCCGAAAGCGTCTGAACGACGCCCTCCCGCGCGTCGCCTTCTTTGTGGTGCCGTCTGCCATCGCTTTCCTCGCGCTGGGCGAGGCGATCGTGGCGGTACTGCTGCAGCACGGAAAGTTCAGTGCGAGCGACAGTCGGCATACCTGGGCGATTCTCGCCGGTTCCGCGGTGGGGTTGCTCGCGAGCGCGCTGGGCCGGCTCTATTCCTCCACCTTTTATGCGCTGCGTGACACGCGCACCCCGCTGCGGTTCGCTATCGTGCGCGTCGTGCTCACGGGGGCGCTGGGATACCTCTTCGCCTTTCCGGTGCCGCGCGCGCTCGGACTTCCCGCCTGGGCGGGAGCCGCGGGGCTCACGGCGTCGGCCGGTATGTCCGGCTGGGTCGAGTTCTATCTGCTTCGTCGCGGTATCACTCGTCGCATCGGACCCACGCATCTGCCTCCGGGCCGCCTGGTGAAGCTCTGGGGTGCGGGGCTCGTGGCGGGCGTGGCGGGCTATACCGTGTTTCACTCTGCGCTTCCGGGCCGCACGATGCTCCGCGGCATCGCCGCGCTCCTCGTCTTCTCGTTGTGCTACGGACTCGTGTGCGTTGCCCTGGCGGTGCCCGAGGCCCGAGCGATGATGCGACGTGTGACCCGCCGCTGATCGCCGGAACTGCACGCCGCCGTATATTGCGGCATGTCGTATCCCGCCGACATTGTCGAGAAGATCCCGCATCTGCCCGAGTCGCCCGGCGTCTATCTCTGGCGTGACGCGCGCGGCGTGGTGCTGTACGTGGGCAAGGCCAAGCGCCTGCGTTCACGGGTGCGCAGTTACGTGGCGGGTGACCATCGCGAAAGCGTGAAGACGCGCGCGATGATGCAGCAGGCGGCCTCGCTGGACACGATCGTCGTGCCGAGCGAAGCGCACGCGCTGATCCTGGAATCGAACCTGATCAAGGAGCACCGGCCTCGTTTCAACATCGCGTTGCGCGACGACAAGTCGTATCCCTACATCAAGGTGACGGTGCAGGAGCCGTATCCCCGGGTCTGGGTGACCCGGCGGCTGCAGAACGATGGCGCCCGCTACTTCGGGCCGTACACCGATGTAGGCGCGATGCGCCGCTCGCTGGATGTCGTGAAGCGGCTGTTCACGGTGCGGTCGTGCAACTACGACATGCCGAAGCAGATGCCCGATCGCCCGTGTCTGGACTACCACATCGGCCGGTGCAAGGCGCCCTGCATCCTGGCGCAGTCGCAGGCCGACTATGCAGGGATGATCGATGAAGTCCTGTCCTTTCTCGACGGCAAGCCGGAGGATGTGGTGCGCGAGGTGCGACGTCGCATGACGGCCGCCTCGTCGGCACTCGATTTCGAACGCGCCGCGCAGCTTCGTGATGTGCTTGCGCATCTCGACACGATGGAGGAACCCACGATCGTGCTCGAGGTGGAAGGTGGCGATCGCGATGTGGTCGGCTACGCTCGCGATGGCGACGACGCGGTGGTGACGCTGCTGCGCATCAGGGCAGGGAAGCTGCTGGCGCGCGACCATCAGTTCGTGGCGAACGTGGAAGGCGAGGAAGACGCCACCGTACTGCAGGCGTATCTCGCGGGTCCGTACCGGGTGCTGGTCGAGCGCGCAGGAGAGTTGATCCTGCCCTTCGACGTGTGCGAGCGCGAGGTGCTGGAAGAGTCGCTCGAGCGCACGCGCGTACTCGTGCCGCAGCGCGGGGCCCGTCGCGAGCTGATCGAACTCGCGCAGCAGAACGCCCGTCACCTGCTGGAGGAAGTGCGGCTCACCGGCGAGGTCACGGACGAGCGCGCGGGCGATCCCGTGTACGAACTGCAGCGGCAGCTCGGCCTGCAACGCGTACCGCGCGCCTTTGTGTGCTTCGACATCTCTCATGCGCAGGGCACCGACACGGTGGCCTCGTGCGTGTGGTTCCAGAATGGTCGCCCGTATCGAGCGGAGTATCGAAAGTTCAAGGTGAAGAGCGTCGAGGGCATCGACGACTTCGCGTCGATGAATGAGGTGGTGAGCCGCTACTTCCGGCGACGCGTTGAAGAATCGCGCCCCCTGCCTGATCTTGTGCTGATCGACGGAGGGAAGGGTCAGTTGAATGCTGCGCAGGCCGCGCTCGCAAACCTCGATCTCGCCGCACTGCCCATCGCGAGTCTTGCCAAGCGCGAGGAGGAAATCTTTCTCTTCGGGCGTCGGGACTCCGTGCGGCTGCCTCGCCGCTCGCCGGCACTGCGCATGCTGCAGCAGGCCCGCGACGAGGCGCATCGGTTCGCGGTCTCGTTCCAGCGCAAGCGCAGAACGGTGCGCACGATCACCTCCGAGCTGCTCCGCATTCCGGGAGTGGGCGACGCACGACGTCGCGTGCTGCTCCAGCATTTCGGGAGCGTGTCGGCGGTCCGCGAGGCCACGCCCGACCAGATCGCCGAGGTTCCCGGGTTTTCGGCCAAGGCGGGCGAGCGCATCCTCGCGGCACTCCGTGCGAGCGATGCGCTGGCGCCTGGCGTTCCTGCCCCTCTCGCACATCCCGCCGACCCGACAGCGGGTTCGGTATCATCCATTTCCCCAGACCCGGTGACGCACGAGTGAGCATCTGGCATCTCGAATGTTCTGCATGCAGCACCACCCAGCCCGCGTCGGAGCTGGCCACCGTCTGCCCCTCGTGCGCACAACCGCTCCTGGTGCGCTACGACTCGCCGTGGCCCGACCGCTCCGCCATCGTCGATCGATGGGACATGTGGCGGTACCGTGCCGTGCTGCCGGTGGGAGACGACGAAGCACCTGTCACGCTCGGCGAAGGGACCACGCCACTTCGCGAAGCGCCTGCACTCGCACAGCGACTCGGCGTCGCCCGACTGTGGATCAAGGACGAGGGCCTGAATCCCACGGCATCGTTCAAGGCGCGGGGCATGAGCGCGGCGGTCACTCGCGCCGCGGCGCTGGGTGTTCCCGGATTCACGGTGCCTACGGCGGGCAACGCGGGTGCCGCGCTCGCCGCGTACGGGGCTGCCGCGGGCATTCCCGTGCGCGTCTACGCACCCGCCTCCACGCCGCCCCCCATCCTCGCCACCATCCGCGCGCTCGGTGCGGATCTCCATCTGGTGGACGGGCACATTGGCGATGCGGGGAAGGCTTCACGCGCGCACGCAGCGGAGCACGGCTGGTTCGACGTCTCCACGCTGCGGGAGCCCTATCGCATCGAGGGCAAGAAGACGATGGGCATCGAGCTGGCGGAGCAGCTCGGCTGGCGTCTGCCTACGCATGTGATCTATCCCACCGGAGGAGGTACGGGACTCATCGGCATGTGGAAGGTGTTCGGCGAGATGCGCGCCGGGGGGTGGCTGGATACGGAGGAGATGCCGCACATGGTGGTGGCACAGGCGGATGGATGTGCGCCGATGGTTAAGGCGTTTGCCACCGGAGCAGATCACGCCGAGACTTGGCCCAATCCGACGACGCACGCGAGCGGGCTCCGGGTTCCAGGGCCACTGGGCGACCGGCTCATTCTCCG